>JALVAD010000353.1 GCA_027011385.1 Saprospiraceae bacterium
GTATAAGAAATGTAAAGAACAAATATTCTATTTTTGATATTGAAACACAAGGTGAAAGTTTAGCTCAGGAAATAACACAAACAAAAGGTAATCTTGCGTTTATGCAATCAAAACTCAGGTTGATAAAAAATATACGTGGTATTAAAAGGGATTCTGTCAATTTATTAAGAGCTAATATTGCAGGTAATATTTCAAAGCTTCACGATTTAGACTCCTTGGCTTTGGTCTTTAATTCTGCCTCGATGAATGTCGGTATGTTGGTAAATCAAAAAAATCAATTGGCTAAACAATTGGCAATAGATAATGTAAAACTAAATCAGCTTAAGTCAATGTTAGGTGTTGCCCCTAAAGTATTACATGTTGTAGAGCAAGCAAAAGTGCCGTTAAGAAAGTTTAGACCCAAACGGTCACTTTATGTGTTAGGTGCATTTATTTTGACTTTACTGTTTAGTATTTTGCTTGTCGTTGTGATGGAGGAAAATAAGAAAATCGATTGGAATTAGTACAAAGCATATGGATTTTTTCAAATCAAAATCTAATCTCTTTTTTTCATCAGCAATAGCATTCCTTCTAGTAATTGTACTGTATGGTTTCCTTACAGAAACGGTTTATATTTGGGCGATACCTTTGTTTTTAGTGTCTATTTTTTTTGTTATTAGAGATATACGCTGGTTGTATTATCTATTTTTTTTAGTTTTACCATTTACTATTGAATATTATTTGCCTAATGGGACTGGAATTGACTTGCCGGGCGAATTGATTTTATTGTTATTGACAGGGCTTACAATTTTGTTTGTAGCGTCAAAATTTGCGTCGATTGATATGTCGATATTGAATAATACAATCACGAAGATTATATATATTCATTTGACTTGGATCTTGTTTACTGCGTTATTCTCCAGTTTTCCAAATGTTTCTATCAAGGTTTTTGCAGCAAAATTTTGGTATATTATACCTATGTATTTTCTGACGGTTTTAGTGATGACAAAGGAGAATTTGAAGATTGTGTTGAGGAATTTGTTGATTGTAACCGGGATGATGGTGATATATGCTATAATTAGGCATTCCACGACTTCATTTGACTTTTCGACTATAAATAATGCGCTTCAACCTTTTTTTAGAAACCATGTCAATTATGCGTCGTTGCTTACGATTGCTTTTCCATATATGCTTTTGATGGCTTATTGGTACAAAAAAGGAGTTGTGAAATATCTTGTGTATTTTGGCATCATACTGTTTTTAGCGGGAATATTTTTATCTTTCACAAGAGCTGCTTATGTGGCTGTTTTTGCTATGATTGGATTTTATTTTATTATCAAACTAAGAGTTTTGAAGCCGGTTTTGCTTCTGGGAGTAGTGGGTATAGCTTTAGTATTTTATTTTTTATTAAAGCAAGACAATTATTTGAATTATTCACCCGATTTTGAAAAAACAATCACATATGATGATTTTGATGATATTGTTAATGCGACCTATAAAGGGACTGATTTATCCACAGTGGAAAGGGGATACAGATGGGTTGCAGGCTATCAGATGATAAAGGAAAAGCCTTTGATGGGGTATGGACCGGGGACTTTTTATTTTAATTACAAACCATATACTTTAAAATCATTTGAAACATATGTAAGTGATAATCCTGAGAAATCCGGTATTCATTCGTATTATCTGATGACATTTGTTGAACAGGGATTAATAGGATTATTGATATTTATTTCTTTAGTTTTTTACTCATTGATATTTGGAGAAAAACTTTATCACAGATTGGAAGATGATGAATTGAAGCATATATTGATGGCGGTAATGTTATCTTTCCTTGGAATTTATTTGATTTTAATGATTAATGATATGATTGAATCTATAAAAGTAGGTACAATATTTTATTTCAATCTTGCTCTTTTGGTATTGATAGATAAATGGTCTAAGTAGTGACTATAATAAAAAAGAGCCTTGCCGTGAAGCAAAGCCCAAAACTAACTAAAACTTAACAAATTTTACTTATCCACCACATTTTCCGGTACCACACTTACTTTCTTTTTTTGTTTTTCCATCACCGCATTTTCCAGCACCACATTTCCCTTCTCCGCATTTTCCATCGCCGCATTTGTGTGCGTCTTTTGCTTCAGAAGCACTGATATAACCATCATTATTTTTATCTAATTTTTTGAACATTTTGGCATGACCTTTCATAAACTCATCTTTGGATAAGAAGCTATTTCCATCTGTATTAAAGTCATCGAACTTAGGACATTCTTCAGCAGTTACTTTGCCATCGTTGTTTTTATCTTTTTTAGGAAAAGCACTTAGAGCAGCATCTTTGAATTCACTCATTGAAACTTTACCGTCACCATCAGTGTCTTTATCCATAAAGTTTTTCTTTTTCCCTTCAGTTTTACCATCACCACATTTGCCTGCTCCACATTTACTATCTGAGTTTTTAGCTCTTTTGGCTTTAGATCCACCACATTTGCCTGCTCCACATTTATCTTCAGCAATATTGTGGTTTACCATCTTAAAAGTAGAAATATTATCAGAGATGCTTCGTTTTTGTATACTAATTTCTTTGTTTGTATTAATGTTTGTTGTTTCTGCTTTTTGAAATCCAAACATTACCATTGCTCCTACAAGAAGAAGACTAAAAAATAAAATTGTTTTTTTCATGATTTTTAAATTTAATTGTTTTTTAATTTAGTAAAATAATTCCCTAAGGATAAGTTAATCTTTTTTTGATATTAAGTGTTGTAAACTGAATTTTCCCGATCCGTAAACAAATAATGTAAACAGCATAATCATATAGTATAGTGGTATTTCAAAACCGTTTTCTCCGGCGTCAAAGTGTTGAAATCCATGTACGGTCACAATAGCAACTATCATTACGATGATAAGAGGTATTGATATTAGCCTAGTTGCAAATCCTAAAAATAACAGAACAAAACCAGCCGTCTCTGTAAGTGTCGCCATATAGGCATTCAATGTCGGAAAAGGCATTCCCATTCCATCAAACCAAGCAGCAATACCATCTATATCTTTCCATTTCATCATTGCAGGCTTATAGAACCCATACGCTAAAACAAGTCTCATAAATAGTAGTGGTAAATCTTTTAAAGATTCTAATTTCCCTGTCAGTCTTTTACACATTTCTTTCATTTGATTTTTCATTTTAATATATCTTTAATTTTATCTCAATTATTTTGTTTATTCGCTCGAACACAGGTCTAGTCGTCGTAAATTGGATTTCCTTACAAATTTTTTATTTTATTTTATAACCTCATCCCCCAGCCCCTTCTCCTTTTATTGATTTTTTCCTTTTTTTGAATACTATTTAAATGGAGAAGGGGAGTGTGAGTGTGCTTGGTCTTTGGGATAAGCTAGTCTTTTGGAAAATGTATTTTATCTGTTTTCAATATACTTCTATAGTTAAATCATCAACACATACTTAAGAAAGCTATCCCTAACGACCAAGTGTTATCTACCTTCTCCTTTTAATTCATTTTAATAAAATCGTAAAATCTTTCATCAAGAGGCCCCTCCCGCTGATTAGCGGGGTACTCTGCCGCAACAGAGGTAATCGCCTTAAGACATAAAATCATGTTGGATTACTGCACTTTTTTGCTAAACATGGGAATGCAGAAAAAAAAGAAGAGAAATGCGAAAATAAAAAAAGGCTTGCCGAAACCCGGCAAGCCTTAAAAGAAGTGGGCGATAAGAGACTCGAACTCCTGACCCCCTGGGTGTAAACCAGGTGCTCTGAACCAACTGAGCTAATCGCCCTTTATAAAAGCGAGTGCAAAGATAAACTAAAATTATTTAATCCCAAATATTTTAATGTTTTTTTTGTTGGAAAATGTTTTTAAATTGGATTTTTGAATTTTTCAATAAAATATAATGATGATGGTTAATAAATATTATAATATAAATAAACGAATGGGTAAGGTATTAACTTAGATTGTTTTAGGGATAACTGGTCACAAAGGTTAATGTGCCTGTTTTATAGTCTTAGTAAAAGCAATATTATTTTTAAGATTATTTTCAATATTGGTTCTTTTGGTTTATTATCAGCCCTTTTTCCCGCTTCATTGAATAATGTCAATACGGTATGCTTATCTATATAATGATCTTTTATTAATTTTCTAACAGTAGCTGTATTTTTTTTAATGAAATAAATTTCGGCAATTTTATCAATAATCTCAGTATGTTGGGCTACGATTTTGTTGTATTCATTTGGAGTAAGTGTATTGGGATGCCTCTTGATTTAGCTATAGCAATAGCAGCTTTCACGGTGTTTGGTGTGTTTTTTTCCGGGGTTTGGATGAGTTTGTAAATGTGAAAGTCGTTTTTGTCTTCAAGATATTTCAAATGTTCAGGAATCTTTAACTCCTCATTATGTATTTGAGTCAAGTCTTCTTTTGCTTTATTTTGAGTATTTGTTTTTATTTTGATGGGTTTATCCCTTGCAATTTTGAGATTATTTTGTTTTGGAATTGAATCTTTAGATTTATCAAGTAAAACCTTTCATTGCCCAAATAAAAGATATCTGTTAATGCTTTATTTAGGCCTCTAATAAGATTTTTGATATCTACTTGATTATTATTTAACTTGTTTATTTTGAAATTTGTTTGAATTTTCTTTGAAGTTATTTTAAATTTGAAATGTTTTGCGTCTTCATCAATAACCGAATTATCCAAGCTTAATAATCCATTAGTCATTGCAAATGCTTTTTTAATTATTAGTGTGTAATCATTGAGCTTGGATATAGCAAAAGGTGTTTCCAATACTTGATTTTCTGCAATGATGACTTTAAACTTATTTATCTTTAATTGTTTTCAAATGCATGTTCAGGGATTTTTCCTGTTAAAGTTTTGAAAAATTCCAAAATATTATCGACATCCTCATCTTTTAGTGTGATATTTGTTTCAGCCTTACCCATTATAATTGTGGCTTCCCTAAGACTCTTTACACTTCCATCATGGAAATATGGATAAGTTTTTTCTACATTTCTCAATTGAGGTACTTTGAATACAAATTTATCACTAGGGTCTTGAGTCGCTAAGAATTTTCCCTTGTCAATATATTTGCTATCGGTATAATCCCAATAATATCCATAGAGAGCAAATTTCTGTGCCATTTGACCGCCGACAGTACTTGTCGAATGGCAAGGAATGCATCCGTTGTCAACAAAAGCCTTTATCCCCAATTTGGCTTTTGTGGATATCGCATTTAAATCTCCATTGAGATAATCGTCTATTGGTGCTGGTGTAACCAGTGTCCTTTCAAATGCGCCAATAGCAAAAGTGATAGTTTGGATAGTAATGGCAGTATCGGATTTGGGAAATAATTCTTCAAAAGCTTTAGAATAATAGTCGTCATTTTGAAGCCTGTTTAAGAGGGTTGCAGTATCAGGCATATTCATTTCAAAATCGCCAAATATCGGGCCGGCTGCTTGTTCTTCAACTGTTCTTGCATGTGTATCCCAAAATTGTGCGTATTGAAGATGTGCATTCAAAACAGTTGGTGTGTTCCTGGTTCCAAATTGATTGTTGTCGCCGGGAGAAATGGGAAGATTGTCTGTACCATATTTCTCCATGTCGTGGCAAGATGCACAGTTTACGTTCTGTTTGTTGGACAATTTTTTATCATAAAATAGCCTTTTGCCAAGCTCAATCATTTTTTTCCTTTTAGGAGTTAATTTATCTAAATCAACTTTCTTTAAAGGTGTAAAATAACTTTTTGCTGAATGCAAAATTATTTGTTCCATTTTTGGGTCAAGCTTAATCTTTTTGTTTTTAGTTTGTTCATTGCACGATAAACTAAATATCGTAATTGCCGTAATTAGAAATAATTTATGCATTTGCTTTAATTTTGGTATCCAATGCAAATATAGCAATTGAATCTCCGGCAACAAAGCTCCTTAGCTGTTTTGTTCAAATATTTATATTTTTTTTATGTATTTTTTGTTTATAATTAATACATTTGTCATTTAAATACACTATTTAATTATTGGCATTAAAAAACACTATTAAAATCATTAATCATGGCTAAAACAAAATTAATTCAGCAATCTAATGAGAGTTTGTATTTTTGGCGTGAGAAAGAGAAAAAAGCAATTGAGTTATTGAAAATTTCAATGGACTTGCGTTTGGATAAAAGTATCGATCTCGTATTGTTTAGGAAACCTATATACGATACCAGGCCTAGTAAAATAATACATAATCATTTGTACAGTAAGAATTATATCAAGAAATCTATATCTGTAGATTTAAGCTTGCAATTGGCAAAAGCCATTGAGAGATTAAAAGAAATAGCTCCTGTGAAAATCGATTTGGGGCACTTGGCTTCCCATTGGTTAGACGAACAACAAAATTATAAAGATATTAACGAGTTTGTTAAGTTTAGATTGAGTAGTTTTATAGATACGTCAGAGAAGGGGCAAGGCTCAAAAGATGTCGTGTTATACGGTTTTGGAAGGATAGGAAGAATAGTTGCTAGAGAAATAATATATCAAACTGGAAGAGGAGAGCAATTGAGATTGAAAGCCATTGTTATTCGCCCCAAGATGAGTGATAGAACAAAGGAAATTATTAAAAGAGCAAACTTGTTAAGAGCGGATTCTGTACATGGAGATTTTCAGGGCTCGATGGAAATTTTAACTGAAACCAACGAATTATTGTTGAATGGAAATAGAGTTAAATTTATTTTTGCAAATAATCCATCTGAAATTGATTATACAGAATATGGGATAAAAGATGCTTTGTTGATTGATAATACCGGCGTTTGGAGAGATCAAAAAGGATTGGAAAATCACCTTAGACCCGGGATTTCAAAAGTTTTATTAAGTGCACCTGGAAAAGATATTCCGAATATAGTTTATGGTGTGAATAACAAGAGTTTTGATGTTGATGGTATAGATATATTTAGCGCGGCATCTTGTACTACAAATGCAATAGTGCCTGTGATTAAAGTTATTAATGATGCTTATGGGGTAGAAAAAGGGCATATTGAGTCAATACATTCATATACAAATGATCAGAATTTGCTAGATAATTTTCATAAAAAACCAAGAAGAGGGAAAGGTGCAGCTACAAATATGGTATTGACTACCACCGGCGCCGCAAAAGCAGTCGCAAAAGTTATTCCTGAGTTAGAAGGGATATTGACAGGTAATGCAGTCAGGGTGCCTACACCAAATGTATCACTTGCTATTCTGAATTTAACAATTAAAAAAGCTACTACATTGAATCAATTAAACACTTTGATGAAAGAGGCATCATTGCATGGGGATTTGGTTGATCAAATTCATTATTCTGAATCTGATGAGTATGTTTCGTCTGATGCAATTGGAATGATAACGACATCAGTAGTAGATTCTCCATCCACAAAAGTATCCAAAGATGGTAGAAGTATTACTGTGTATCTATGGTATGATAATGAATGGGGGTATAGTGTACAATTGGTAAAATTGGCCAAATATATCGCCCAAGTTCAAAGATATGTTTATTCGTAGATAGGAATAAAAAAATCACTGATGCGAGTAAAGGAATTTAGAGAGTTGTATTCTCCGGTTATACCACAAGAACCGGGAGTATACAAGTTTATCGGAGACAATGACATTGTTCTTTATGTTGGAAAGGCTAAAAATCTAAAAAAAAGGGTTACATCGTATTTTAATAAAAATCAAAAGGTATATAAAACAAAACTTCTTGTCAGAAATGCAGTGAAAATCGATTTTACAGTAGTCCATTCGGAACAAGATGCTCTTTTGCTCGAAAGTACTTTGATAAAAAGGTATCAACCTCGATACAATGTAATGCTCAAAGACGGGAAGTCCTATGTTTATATAAGGATTAGAAATGAAAATTTCCCTAGAGTAGAATTCACAAGGAATGTGATACGAGATGGATCTATATATTTTGGTCCTTATACTTCTAATAC
>JALVAD010000354.1 GCA_027011385.1 Saprospiraceae bacterium
AATAAAATGACAGAGAATAATATAAGTCCAAACCATCTGTGAATAAAATATACCATAGTGGGATCTTCAAATATACTCATAATTCCTTCTGACAGCCATGCCTTGGATGCTAATGAAGGAAACCATTCACCTCCCATCAAGGGATAATCCGAATAATAATATCCGGAATTTAATCCGGCTGTGAACGCACCATAAAATTCTTGGAGTAAAAAAATTACAATGATCCCAACTGTCCACTTTTTGAAATTTGGCTTAAGGGATATATCTAATATCCTATCTTTATATTTCAATTCCATAGCTGTCCAAAAGACAAATGATACCAGCATTATGGCTACAAAAAGATGTATTGCCAGCCTGTAATGACTGACATCATACCTGTCTGCAAATCCACTTCGCACCATAAACCAACCCAGCCATGCTTGAAAAGACGCAAATATGAATATCAATACGATTTTTAATAATAATTTGCGATCCTTGAAATAGCCTTTTGATAGAAAATACATAAACGGTATTAAAAATATCAATCCTACAATTCTTGCGATTAGTCTGTGGAAGTATTCCCAAAGAAATATTACTTTGAAATCTGATAATTCAAAATCTTTATGTTCTTGTTGATATTCGGGAATCTTTTTGTATTGCTCAAATTCAGCTTTCCATTCTGCTTCATTCAATGGGGGAATAACACCGGTGATAGGACTCCAATGTACTATTGATAATCCTGAATTTGTCAACCGTACAGAGCCACCGACTCCAACCATTAAAATGATTAAAAATACTCCGGTAAATAACCAAATGATTACAGGTCTATAGTTAATTTTACTATTAGTCATTATTCTTTTATCAACAATTTTAAATCATTAATAAGAGCTTTTACTTCATTAGCATCAGTACCGGAATAGTACCCTCTCAAATGCTCTTGACCATCAACCAATACCATTTTTTCAGAGTGCATATAACCTCCGGGTTCGTTTTTATCTTTTGACATGCCGAGGTAAAATCCTTTTTTACCTATCTCATAGATGCTTTCCTCTTTGCCTCGTACAAAATTCCAATTGTTTAAATCTGCATCATATTTCTTAGCATATTGTCTCAATTTTTTAAAGCTATCTCTGTCCGGATCTATTGAAAAAGCAACGATATTATACTTGTCTTTGTAGTCAGTAAGTGCTTTTTGTACTCTCAATGCTCCTTGAGTCATTCTTGGGCAAATAGAAGGACATGAGGTGAAAAAGAAATATGCAATATAAGGCTTACCATTTAATTGTTTTGTGCCAAAGACAGAGCTGTCTTGCTTCAGAAATTGAAATTCCGGTAATTTAAAATAAACAGAATCTCCGTTTACTACTGTATGTAAACCCAAATAGGGAAGTGTTTTTGTGTTTTTCTTGCCACATGATCCAAAAATTCCAGCAAGGAATATCAATAACCATATATTTCTTTTAAGATATTCCATAATTATTCTTTATTTTTTTGTAAATTATATATATAAATACACATATTATAGAAATTAATAATATGATAGAAATCGTATAAGCTGCTATCTCACTGTCACTTATATTACCACGACATACCGAACAAGACTGAACGAATCCCGGATTAAAAAGCAATACCAAAACAATACCTGTTGCTTTAAATGAAATATTCCGTTTTACTTTGTTTAGCATTATATTAATATTTTATATTGTTATTAAAGCATATACAATAGAAAATACAGAATTGGCCACAATAACACCACAAAATACCAAAACATCCCAAAAGCTTCTGTAGTATCCATTAAATTTTGATTTTTCTTATTCTTATTTATTTTTACCATTAAAATAATCAATAATGATATTCCTACCATTACATGGATACCGTGTAATGCTATCAGGCTATAAAAATAAGACGCATATAATCCGGAAGATGATTGAATTCCGAAATTGATTAAGTTTATCCACTCAGATCCCTGAAAAAGTAGGAAAACAAGAGATAATGCAATAGAAGTCCAAATTAATTGTTTCTTCCAAATACCGGATTTTGATTTTTTTTCAAACAAATAATAAAAAACGCCGCTTAAGAATAAAATTAAAATATTGGGTAGTGTAATGTATTGAGGTAATCTGGGTTGATCTAATGGAGGCCAAGTCATAGCTTTAGCGCTCGCAACAATATATGCACTTATCAATCCTCCAAAAAACATTATTTCAGTTATGATGATTATACCGAATGCTATCGATATACCAGGGATTTTGTTTTCAATTGTTTTATTCATTTGATTATATTATTTTTTGTAATTTGAAAGCTATGGTATTCAGATGTTAAGGTTGATATACGTCATGCGTAACCAAAGGAATATCTGAATAGACGCCTACAATTAATGCTGTCAAAGTAAATAAGGCAAGGTATATCATAATCTGAAGAATAAGCGGCTCCCATTTCAAATGCATAAAATAATTAATTACCAATAGTGCTTTCATTGCAGAAGCCAAAAATACTATTGAAACCATCACCATAAAATTATCGATATAGGAAGCGACTAAGCTTATACCAAATAAAAAAAGCAATGCGAAGTAAATTTTAAGATAATTCGGATGTCCATGATAATCTTGTTTAGCTGGAAATACAACCTCATGTGCCAATCCTTCATTTATATGTGTATCATTATTCATAGTATTTTATTTTTTTAGTGAGCAATATATAGAAGTGGAAATAAAAATATCCAAATTAAATCAACCATATGCCAGTATAAGCCGGCTATTTCTATTCGGTGAAAGTTTTTGCCTTTTCTTGTTCCCTGCATTACGATAAATAAAACAATAGCCCCTACTACCACATGAGTAGCGTGTAGTCCAGTCATAAGAAAATAGAATCCCCAATATGAACTTTCGATAGCTTTCCCTGATGCCGCCAATTCTTTACCACTAAAAGTAAATCCGTGATGCAATTTTTGAGAATATTCCGTTATTTTAACCACCAAAAAAATCAATGCGCATAGTATAGTCAATGAGATATACATAGTTATTTTTTTTGAATCCTTATGTTGTGCAGCTTGATGTGCCTTTACTACAAAATAGCTACTCGTAAGCAGGACAAAAGTATTAGTCGCTCCAAGTATCACATTTGTATGGGATGCCATTTCAGCCCATTCTTCATATCTTATTCTATAAAGCAAGTAAGATACCATCAATCCGCCAAAAATGACAAATTCCCCTGCTATCAATAGCCACATGCCTAATCTTCCCTGAGGAATATCCTTTATAGTAGGCTTCTTTAATTGTTTCGTATTCATAATAATTGTATTATTTGTTTTGTATATTAACTTTCGGTTTGAGGACAATAATCCAACTCTTTTTCCGGATGGTTATAATCATAAGGCCATCTTTGTACTACCGGATACGGATCGAAATTTCCATGAGGTGGAGGAGAATCTGTTTGCCATTCCAATGTATTCGCTTCCCAAGGGTTTTTGCTCGCTTTTTTTCCTTTTTTAAGTGAATAAAAGAAATTAAACAAGAAAACAAATTGAAATAATAGCAAAAATATCAAACTTACTGTCGCTATTTGTCTAGCCATAATATGTTCGGGTTGCATCAATAAATCATTCCAAGCACTATAATTGTAAATCCTTCTGTGCTGCCCTTGCAATCCTAGCCAAAACAATGGAATAAAAATTGTATTGAAGAAAATAAATGTACCCCAAAAATGAATCAACCCAAGTGTTTTGTTCATCATCCTACCGCTAAATTTTGGATACCAATAGTAAAATGCTGCGAATCCTCCCAAAAACACTGTTGGAAACAAAGTATAATGAAAATGTGCAATTACAAAATATGTGTCATGTGCATAAATATCAAATACATTTGAGCCTAAATGTAATCCTGTAAAACCTCCAAAAAATGTAAATGTAGCCAACATTCCTAAAGCCCAAAGCATAGGTATCTCTAGTCTTATATTGCCTTTCCAAAGAGTTCCCAGATAGGACAAAACCATACCCGCAAACGGTATTGAAATGATAATGGTCAAAAGGCTGAATATATTGGCTGCACCAGGGTCAATTCCAGACACAAATTGATGATGCGCCCAAACAACCAAAGAAAGTATTGCCGCTATTATCACCATTAAAATAACCATCTTGTAGCCAAATAAAGGTTTTCTTGAAAATGTGGAAATTATTTCACCTACAGCACCAATTGATGGCAATAGCAAGACATATACTTCAGGATGACCGAAGAACCAAAAAAGATGTTGCCACAAAATCGGGTCTCCCCCCCTGTATGCATCAAAAAATCCTGTTCCAACCAGAATATCCATTAGAAGCATAAAAGCTCCTGCAATAAGCGGACCTACGGAAAACATAAATAATAAGTTTGCTATATTGACCATCCATACTACCAATGGTAATCTCATTAATGACATTCCTTTAGCTCTTTTGTTGAGTGTAGTAACTACAAAATTGATTCCTCCCATTAACATAGAGATAAATTCCAATGCTACAGCTAAAAGAAAAAATGTATTACCGGTGAAAAAATTAGACCAAAAAGTGGTATTGGGATTATTATAACCAAAATCAGAAACCGATAGGGGAGGGTACATAGTCCACCCACCACCAAATGCTCCTGTTGGCATCAAAAATCCTGATAATAAAACAATGCAACTCAATAGGAAAATCCAATAGGAAATCTTATTTAATGTAGGAAATGCCATATCATCAGTTCCGATCATTATAGGAATTAAATAATTGCCTATCACAGCCAATAGAATTGGCATTCCGACCCAAAATATCATTATTGCACCGTGATTTGTCACTAATTGATTGTATTGTTTAGCCGCTAAATCCCCGTATAACGGAATATCACTTGGTCCAAATGCGAGATTGTATCTAAAAACATAAACAAAAAATCCCCCAAATGCTGCCATGAACATCGCTGTCAACAAATACTGAAACCCGATGTCTTTATGATCTAATGAGAAAAAATATCTATGCCAAAATCCATGTTTTTTGTGTGTACCCATATCAATAGATTGTTATTTTTTTAATTATTTTTTATAAATGTCAGCCATTGTTTTTTCCCATGTGTTGAAATCTTCAACATACATAGTTCCTCTCATTATTGAATGACCGGTTCCGCATATTTCTGCACAGGAAATATCATATTCCCCGGTTTTATTTAGCTTAATCCATCTTGTGATAGTCCTTCCGGGTAATGCATCCTGCTTGAATCGTGCCTGAGGTAAAAATACGCTATGGACTACATCCAAAGCTTTTATATCCATATGTACGACCTTGTTAACCGGTACATGAAGCTCATTGTATGCCATGACATCATCATCAGTGTACAATTTTCCGTCAGGTCCGGGATAGATTATATTCCACATCCATTGCTTTCCAATAATCACTATTTTAAAATCAGGTTCAGGTAATGTCTGCTCTACACTTTCCCAAATCGGATGTTCTTTAAGCAGAATATACATGTCTCCCAAAAAAAGGAGCATCATACCGATATAAACCCACTTCCTTTTATTGTGACTATTTCCCACCATATACATCTCTTCTTTGGTTTTATTCCTCTTTCTTGTGACAATGGGATATATAAATAAAAATAGTGTTATCACGGTTGCAATACCTACAACAGCTGTTATTATCCAGAATAGTTTGTCCATTTCTGAACCTATTTGGCTAATACTTTCAGGAAAAATATTCATTATAAATAGTTTTTATTAAGTTATTTTATTTGATCGTTTTGTTTTATTTATTCCAAAATGCTATTACAAATAGTAATTGTACAATTGGTAAATATACAATTGACCCATACATCATTTTTTTTGCTAAATTTATCTCCGGATTTTTGTAGAAATAGTAAGCTTTGGAGATAAACCAAAAGGTAACCAATAATAATACTGTTAATAATAATACATTAATAAACCCTAAAATGAAAAATAATAATATGGTTGGAATTAATACCATTGATGATATAAAAGTTAAATAAGCGTTTAGGAATGTCCTACCGTGTTTTGTAGGCAATAAATTATAACCAGCTTTTGTGTATTCATCATTCCAAATCCATGCTATAGACCAAAAGTGTGGAAATTGCCATATGAATTGAAATAAAAATAGAAGCAATGCTAAACTATCAATTTTGCCAGTAGCTGCTATATATCCTATCGTTGGAGGCAAAGCTCCAGGAATAGCTCCAACTAGTACTGCAACCGGTGTTATCCTTTTGAGAGGAGTATAAATAAATGAATAGATTAGTAACGAAGATATACCCAAAACCAATGTCAATGTATTATTGAAATATGCAAAACTAATTGCTCCGGCAATAGTCATTATTATAGCGTAAAATATTACTTGATTTATAGTCATTCTCCCCGTTGGTAAAGGACGGTCTTTTGTGCGTGACATCATAGCATCATATTTTCTCTCAAAAATTTGATTGATTGCATGAGCAGCCCCGGTTGTGAAAAATCCTCCCAAACTCAAGCCTAAAATCTGTAGAAAAGAGATATCATGCGCCCCATTTCCGATCAAATAACCGAAAATAGATGATATTACTACAATGACATTAACCCTGAATTTTATCAGTTTCCCGAAATCCTTAATTATTTGCATCTATAAAAGTTCTTGGTTTTTTATTTAGAGCAAATATAAATTAAGCTGCGATATATTATATGTAATTAGACTAAATATTAATAGAAATGTCGCGTAAAGACATTAATTTGGATAATAAGGAGAGATAATTATGTAAACAATCACTCCGGTAATGGCGACATAAAGCCAAATCGGAAATGCATATTTAGCTATTTTTTTATGCTGCTTAAAATTTCCGGTTGATGCGTAAAAATAGGCTCTTAGGACTAATGGTATTGCAAGCACTGAAAGCAAAATGTGAGTACTAAGAATAAAATAATAAAAATATTTGATTAATCCTTGTTCCGGGAACTTTGTTTCAGTAGTTGTGCCATGGTATAATATATACATTATCAAAAAGATAATAGAAAGAGCAATAGATGTCTTAATCATTGTTTTATGAATAAATACATTGCCTTTTTTTACTGCGATTATTGCTGAAATCAACAGTATGGCTACTATCCCGTTAATTGGTGCATAAATATGTGGCAGATATGAAAAATTTCCCGGTAGCTTTATTTGAAATAGGATTAATATGGTAAGGGGAATTATTACGGAAATTATATTTATAGCTTTTATATTCATAGGTGTCATTTATGCAATAACCCTGAATGTATATATATTGTTTAAGTGCATTGCGAAATAATGCCATGAGGGTCAATTGGAAGAAATTACCATTACTGATTTTTCCTATAACAGATCACTTAGATTTTTCGTTATAATACAAATAATAAACAAAATTTCATGCCATGAGGACAATTTTAATTTTCATTATCTTTCTTATAAACAATTTATCTGTTTTTTCTCAAAATATTGCTTTTGATAAATTTCTGACACAGGACAAGGGCGATAATACCAATATTAAACAGATAAATGGTGATATTTGGGTAAGGGATTCGATTTATTATTATTCAGATTTTATATCAAGTTGGTCTTTGACAAAAAAATACAAAGTTCTTTCCAGAGATGACAAAGGTAGGATTAGAAAAGCAATAACCACAAAATTGGATTCTTCTGAAAACATGATAAATTACTTTTTAACTAAAGTTGATTATTATGATAATGATATTTTGCTCGATTCACTGATTTTGGGATGGGATAAAAATCAGAAATTGTGGAATGATACTGTGTTTTATTTGAAAAAAGATACCAGAGGAAATATGTTAGATAGTATTGTTAGTTTTTCTAGCAGAAGGATGTCAGGAGCTAAGTATAAAAGGTCTTACCGGACAATTAATGAATATAATAATGAATTTCAAAAAGTGTTTTCGAGACATTATCACAAAGCAAACAAATGGATAAAAGA
>JALVAD010000355.1 GCA_027011385.1 Saprospiraceae bacterium
TATAAATTCCAATACATATTTTACTGATATGGTTTATGGCGATAGTGCAATTATTGAAGTAGAGATTCCAAATGACTTAGTTAGTAATGAGTTTAGTATAAATATTGATTATATTTCTTATGGAATAATTCAAAGCATTAATGAATTTATGGTGGAAACAGAACAAAGTGCCAATTGTGATATTGATGTTAATGACTATCCGAATTGGTCAGATGTTAAAAAAGGTGTTGGTTTAATTTTTATTGGTGGGGAAAGTATATGTTCTGGTTCTTTGATAGCAGATGAATGCAATTCAAGGACTCCCTATTTCTTAACTGCTAATCATTGTTTTGATCCTCAAAATAGTATCTTGGGAAATTGGAGTTTTAAATTTAATTATGAAGAAGGGGCTGGGGGAAATGCCTATATAATTATTGATGGTGCTAAGTTAAGAGCAAGCTATGGTCCTTCTGATTTTTTATTGTTAGAACTCACAGGTAATGGTGCACGGGATTTTGATGCTTCTTATTTTAATGAAATAACTCACGATGAATTTTCTGATGGAGACTTTGCTTGCATTCATCATCCTCAAGGTGAATTTAAAAAAATTGCTTTAGCCAGTTATCAATTAAATGATCAGAATAATGGTAGCTTTTGGAAGATAAAAAAATGGAATAAAGGGATATTAATGCCTGGATCATCCGGCGCTCCTTTATTTAATAGCGAACACAAAATAATTGGTCAATTACAAAGAGGCGTTGGTTATTGTAATGGTTATGGAGGGACAGATGAAGATGAGTCGGGGCACTTTTTTAATACTTTTGGTAAAACTGAAGTATCATGGGATGGGGGTGGTACTGAAAGTACAAGCTTGTCAGCTTGGTTGTCAAATGTTCCAAAAGTTACTATTGAATGGGATTTTCCAACTTGCCAACTCAATAATGGTATAGCAACAGCAATCGTAGAATGTGGTATATCTCCTTTTGATTATTTATGGTCAACCGGAGAAACAACCCAAACAATTGAAAATCTATCACCGGGAATATATAGTGTAACAGTAACAGATGCAGATGGTTCTACTGCTGTAGAATTCGTTATGCTTGAGCCGGAAATTATTGTTCCTGCATCTGATCCTTCTTGGCAAAGTGTTTTGTATAACAATAGTCTTAATCCTCAAGAATTGCAAAATAGATCAATTTATGTAGAAGATCAATTAAATATTGATGTCGATTATACTTTTTCAAATGTTACTTTTAGCTTTGCAGATTATGGTGGATTAACAATTAAGGAAGGAATAAATGTTGATATAAAAGATTTAGATGGAAACAAATCTATTTTGAAGGCTTGTGATGCTGACTGGAGAGGGGTTTGGGTTGAGCATAACGCTATCTTAACAATGGAAAATTCTGAAATTCTTAATGCTTATATTGGAATTACAACTAATCGTAGTGACATAAATTTAAGCCATGTTGATATAATTGGAAACCAAGGTTATGCAGGCATAAGAACAATTGGAAGTATGGAAGGCGGCACTTACGAAACTAATATTTATAATTATAGAACTGGAATTTATAGTTTATCAAATTCTAAATACCCCTATTTTAATAAAGGAGAAATTAACAACTGCACTTATGGAGTTTCTCTAATTCATGCTCCTAGTGCTATTAATGGCTATGAAATTGAAGTTTCTGAAAATCCAATTGTTTTATTAACTAGCCCAGGAAGCATTGTAGGAATAAATAAGTTCCAAGCAGGTATTATTGGTATAAATGCTCATAACTCAAGTAATTTACAAATATACCAGAATGATAGTGAAAATAGTAATCTTGAAACATTTGCTTATCTTAACAATTGTCCAAATTCAGAGATAATAAACAACGAGAATATCTCAGCATCAGAATACGGTATAAAAGCTATAAACTCAAGCACATTGTCTATAACCAATAACAATATAAATGTTGATGGTATACCATACACTTCTGGTGGGGCAATTCAGTTAAATATGTGTAATTTTAGTAATGTTGAAGGTAATATCATTGATGCTTCTCAATGTACTTTTGGGATAGAGTATAATAATGGATTTAATTCTGATATTTCTGATAATGATATTTCAGTATTCTCTTCAATATCAATCCGGACTGCCGGCATTAGAATTTTAGGTAGTTATTTGAATTTGATTAATAATAATATTGTGAACGGTGTGGCCCATACTGCCGGTATATTGGGTCA
>JALVAD010000356.1 GCA_027011385.1 Saprospiraceae bacterium
TCCGTTATATTTTACAGACTTTTGTTTTGTGGGTGTCTCCTAATACCTTTATTTTATGGGTGGCCTATTTTATTTAGTTTCCTTTGTGGGTGTCTACAAATACTTCAAAAAGTGGGTGTCTTCAATTATTTTTGTGGGTGTCTACAAATACTTCAAAAAGTGGGTGTCTTCAATTATTACATAATTCAGAGGTGCATTTTATGGGTGTCTATTTTCTTCGTCTTCTATTTTCTTCGTCTATTTTCTTCGGTCCACTACACTACAATTGGTTGTTTTCACAAAGGCAACTGAACATAACTCAAGCCTTTTTCCAAATTGTGAATAGTGTTTGCGAAAACTTCATTGTGTTTCCTGATTTTATCAGAAAACTTATTGTAAGCAGTATTGTAAAAATTTCTTAAAATGAAATCTATAAACATAGATGGTGTAAGCGGTGCAGAAACAGGTATACGACAATTTTTATATTGCCCTAAAGTTAAATGTGATTGTGGATGGTCTACAATCCTAACTATTTCTTCGCTGCAATTAAAGTCAAATCTTAACGGAAATGGTACAATATTTTTTTTTATAATATCAGCATAAATAGAATCTTCTTCATAAATTTCAGGATTATTTTGGAATTCTTCCAAATATGGCGATGGAAAAAAAGCAAGACGATGACTTTGTAGAGAATTGTTTTGAAATGTATACATTAGCTGTATCAACGCACCGTCTATCATCCTTAAGTTGTAGGCTTGGGTTCTCAACAGTTCATTATAAATTTTCTGATATGGTTCATTTTTTAAAACGATACTTAAGTCGGATTTCCCAAAATCAATTTTTTTAATATTTGACGGCTCTTCTCGTATAGATGGAAATTTTTGTTCCTCACACAAACTGCATTTTATTAAATCAGCGGTTAACCTTTCTACTTGTAATCGAATGTTTTCAGGAGTTGGCATTGCTATTACTCCCGGTTCTGTAGGATTTTGTTGAGAATTTTTATCTGATTTGAATCGAGGTCTTCAAGTTGAACTGTCCCGCTCTTCAAACTCTCAACTAGCTCACCTAAAGAAGATTTAATCTGCCGAACTTTTCTTTTTTCTTCTTCTGTCATATCACGATTAACAATATTAAGTTTTTCCCTTAGTCTTTTTGTTGGATACTGAAATTTTAGTTGAAAATCATAATCACGAACAGATTCAAATTCTTTCTGGAGAAAATTCATGTTTTCACCAACACCTAAAACACGAACCCAAGCCTTACTTCTCGTAATCGCAGTAAAGAGCTGATTTCTTACTGTTGCTATATTACCAAAAGAGTCATAGCAGTCTTGTGCATTGATAATGTATACCATCCCTGCTTCATTACCTTTTGCCCGATATATTCCTGTGAAAGCAATTGAGTTTTTTTCTGGTAGGAAAAAAATATCAGGCGTAGTGTCAACTCCCGCAAGATGCGAATTTATTCCCTTTTCAAAAAGATTAGCTCGAATTGAACCAACAGCTCTTTTTGTTTTCAATGGGTCAGGATTAATTATGATAATATCATCAACTTGTAATTCATCTGTTGATAGGTTCTTTTGGATTTCATTTACCAACCACTCTTCCTGTTGTTTCGTTGATTTAAAGGTATGAAACTGTATTAAATCCGCAATTTCTGAGTGTTCTTCAAGAAACTTTGGGCTACTTTTGTCGGTTCTTTCTAATATGACATCTTCTCCGTCTTTCAACTGTCCACTGACAACTGTATACCCAACATCTTTCCAAAGTTGACTATTTTCAAACATTTGAATCAATCCAGTGCCGATTTTTGGATTTATCTCCCTATAAATTCCGAAGCCAAGTGCATGTGCTGTAGTTAATAGCGGCTTTGAATTCCGATAGCACTTTTCAAGAATTATATCTTGAGATTTATCTTCCAACTTAACTAATGGACTACCATTCTTGGTTTTACCAAATATTTCTTCTGGCGATGGCAGAGATTCTGAGCTGAGATTCTGTAATTCATCATATGCATATACGAGACGCTTCTTATCTCCAAGTATTTTATAGCATATACGAAGAAATGAGCTTGGAAAATCTTGTGCTTCATCGACTAAAATAGCATCAAACATTGGAATAATATTATGCTTTACAGCATCTAATGATTGCTGACATGCTCCTCCAAACTCATTTCCACGACCAAATTTATTTTTAGCTCCGCCATAATCCAAGTATTCCAC
>JALVAD010000357.1 GCA_027011385.1 Saprospiraceae bacterium
TATTTTTTACCAATGGTAATACAGTTGCTTTTACAGGAGCCAAAGCTGCCGGTATTTTCAGTACTATTCTTTCAGATTCCTTGCCAGAAGCATCAGGTACCATCTCTTCTGTATAAGCATTTGACATCACGGCCAAAAACATTCTATCAACTCCAATCGATGTTTCCACAACATATGGAATATAATTTTCATTTATTTCCGGATCAAAATACTGAAGTCTTTTACCGCTCAATTCAGAATGGTTCTTAAGGTCAAAATCTGTTCTGGAGTGAATTCCTTCAAGCTCTTTGAAGCCAAATGGAAATTCAAATTCGATATCTACGGCTGCATTGGCATAATGAGCCAGATTTTCGTGATCGTGATACCTCAATTTATCATCACTTGTACCAAGAGATATATGCCATTTCATTCTATGTGATTTCCAGTAATCATACCACTTCATCTCCTCACCCGGACGAACAAAATACTGCATTTCCATTTGCTCAAATTCTCTCATTCTGAAAATAAATTGACGAGCTACAATCTCATTTCTGAATGCTTTACCTATTTGAGCTATTCCAAAAGGAATTTTTTGTCTAGTTGTTTTCTGCACATTAAGGAAGTTCACAAATATACCTTGAGCAGTTTCGGGTCTTAGATACAATTTGCCTTCTTCTCCTGATATATTACCCAGTTGAGTATTAAACATTAGATTGAATTGACGTACATCAGTCCAATTCTTTGAACCTGAAACCGGATCTGATATACCCAATTCTTCTATCAAAGCTTTCAAATCCTCAAGTTTACCTGAACTCAAAGACTCACTCATTCTTTTATTTATATCTGCAATTTTTTCAAGATTTGCTTTTACTCTAGGATGTGTCGCTCTAAACTCTTCTTCATTAAATTCATCACCAAAACGTTTTCGTCCTTTAGCAACTTCTTTATTGATTTTTGCTTCGATCTTTGCAATATAATCCTCAACCAAAACATCAGCTCTATATCTTTTCTTTGAGTCTTTATTGTCGATTAACGGGTCATTGAAAGCATCAACGTGACCGGATGCTTTCCAAGTCTTTGGGTGCATAAATATTGCAGAATCGATTCCCACAATATTTTCGTGCATTCTGACCATTGATTTAAACCAATATTCTTTTATGTTATTTTTTAGTTCCACTCCATAAGGACCATAGTCATATACAGCGCTAAGTCCATCATAAATCTCACTCGACTGAAAAATAAATCCATATTTTTTTGAATGAGAAACCACTTTTTTGAATAAATCTTGAATCATAATTGCTTTATTTAATTAAAACCAAATTAATTCTATAATATTTATACGTCATTCTAAAATTTATTTGGTATAACAGCCGGCAAAGGTAGAAATAAGCTTTCAATTGGCAAATTATTAATAAACAAAGTTGAGAAAGTCCTATTTTATAGTATTCTTGTATAAATATCTTGTGCAATGAAAATAACAGCTCAAGATATTCCATATTATCTTAATCATAACCTTTACACAAAACCAACATCCTCTTAGGTCCTTGTGCACCCACTACTAAAGTTTGTTCTATGTCCGCTGTTTTAGATGGTCCTGTAATAAATACCCCATAACTGTAGTCTGAAGTATCTGTCCTCTGGTATGCTTGGTGCATATCAGTGACCAATTCATTGGAGTCAATCATCACAACAAGATTTTCGCAAAGAAAGGGGATTGCCCTATCCGGTAATTTCCCAGCATCTACCCAAATCGCTCCATTTTCTGCAACGCCAAATTCACCTTTTATTATCGCCAAATCCAATGGGTGCAAAGCCTTGGGCGAACTTAACTCATCAAGTTTTATTCCGCTGATTGCAATATCTTTTATCATATTTACACATTGCTTGTAACCGGAGAAAAAATTATTGATTATATCTTTTGCTTCAGAAAAATCCGAAAAAAACCGGTATTCGGCAGATACTCCTGCTAGTGAATTTTTAAATTTATCAAGCAAAATCAAAGAGTTTTCTTCTACTGTCAAGTTCTGAGAAGACAGTATATCTTCGAGGTCAACTTGCCTTTTTAAAGTACTAATTCTTATATTTTCAAGTATTTTATCTTTAGAATTCATTTTATATTTACTTTTTCTTTATCTCAGGCATTTTTCTTCCTTTTCCCCAATTGTTCCATCTGTTGTAAACTATGAAATCCGGAAGTATTTTTAAGGCTATTCTTCCCATTTTAAAGGCAAATTTGAATATTCCGGGTTTTTCCAACATTTTTCCTGCCATTCCCATAGCAATGGTTTTTGTTTTGGGCAATACATTATTTCTTCCGATTACCTGACGCCATTTGTACAATTGATTATGAATATCTATTTTTACAGGACATACATCGCTACAAGAACCACATAGAGTAGATGCAAAAGGTAAATCGCTATATTTTTCCAAATTGATATTTGGTGTCAATATTGCTCCAATGGGACCTGGTATTGTATAACCGTAACTATGTCCTCCTGACCTTCGATAGATGGGGCAGGTATTCATACAAGCACCACAGCGGATACATTTGAGAGAAGTCCAAAAACCCTCTTTTTTCAGTCTCTCAGACCTGCCATTATCGACAATAATAATATGCATTTCACCCTTTGGTTTAGGTTTTTTAAAATGGGATGTATATACTGTAATGGCTTGTCCAGTTGCACTTCTTGCGAGCATTCTTGTAAAAACCCCTAGGTGGCTTCTCTTGGGAATAAGTTTTTCCAATCCCATACTGTGAATTTGAACCGGAGTGATGTTGACGCCCATATCCGCATTTCCCTCATTTGTACACACTACTATCTCACCGGTTTCTGCTACTGCAAAATTCACTCCTGTGAGTGCTGCATCCGAAGTCAAAAAATCTTTTCTCAATGATAGTCTTGCCTGATATGTCAGGTATTGAGGGTCGTTATTGCCTCGTTCTGTATCCCATTTTTCGTGAAATAATTCCGATACTTCTTCTTTTTTGATATGAATGGCGGGAAGAACGATATGACTTGGAGGCTCATTGCGCAATTGGATAATCCTTTCGCCTAAATCCGTGTCTATAACTTCAATTCCATTTTTTTCAAGATACGGATTCAGTTCACATTCTTCTGTGAGCATTGATTTGCTCTTTACTATTTTTGTTACTTTGTGCTTATTCAATATTTCACCTACTATCTTATTATGCTCATCACCGTCTTTTGCCCAATGCACAATCGCACCGTTTTTCAAGGCATTTTCTTCAAATTCTACTAGGTATTTATCTAGATTTGACAGACAATGAGTTTTGATATTGCTCGCTTGTAATCTCAATTGTTCCCAGTATTCAACCCCCATTACTCCAATATCCCTTTTGTTTCTGACAAACCATAGGGCTGTATCGTGCCAAGCAGACCTATCTTTATTTTCAACGAAAGATGCAGATTTTTGCTTGAAATCAATAGCCATAACTCATAGTTTATCTCCGTTTAAAACTTGTAAAATATGCCTCACTTTCAAGGGCAGTTTTCTCTTCTTTATTATGCCGTCAAGATGCATCAAGCAGGACATATCATTACTCACCAAAACTTCCACACCTTTATTTATGGCATCGTCAAGTTTATCCGTACCCATTCTCACCGATATTTCATCATAATAAACTGAAAATGTTCCGCCAAAACCACAGCATTCATCCGGTCTGTCCAAAGTGATAATCTCTATATTCTCAATATGCTCTACTAAGGGTATCAAAAAGGATTTTGTCGGCATACCTAGTTCAGACGATACGCCAAAACGCATTCCCCTCAGCGAATGGCATCCCGTATGTAGGGAAACTTTGTGAGGATAGCTGACTTTTGGTAACTTTCCTATATATTCCGACATAATATATTCGGTCAAATCCCTTATGTTTTCCCTTAATCTTTTTACTTTTCCTGTTTGTTCTATAACATC
The DNA here is from genome assembly GCA_027011385.1 of Saprospiraceae bacterium. GTDB lineage: Bacteria > Bacteroidota > Bacteroidia > Chitinophagales > Saprospiraceae > JADJGA01. Next base: position 3,916 of record JALVAD010000357.1, read on the forward strand.
ATAATGCTCCTTAATATGATAAGAACAGCTACCGGATATCATCAGAGTTTGTTCAAAATCACCAAAAGTATTCACATAGTGATGATATGCGCCAATAGCCTTGTGTTCATACCCGGAATTGGCAAGAGGTTGTCCGCAACAAGTTTGTCCTCGGGGAACATCAAATTCTATTCCGATTTTCCTCATCAATTCCATAGATGAATCCGCTACTTCAGGATAAAATTCTTCGATAAAACACGGTATAGATAATGCTATTTTCAAATTGTTCTATATTTACCAAAAGATTGTATAAAGAATTACCAATATTATCAAAATGATATATGCACTGATATTGAAAATCTTTCCTGTTAAAAAGGTTTCTTTTAACAATGGAATCCCTTTCGGGTCGTCATCTCCCTCTCCCGTATTCAATGATACACCCATGATTACTACTATTGTCATTAATAGGGTATAAAGCATTTGGTCGAGAAACGGCATTTCAATTGGAAGAAATTTCAAAGCCAAAGCTATTGGAATCGACGCTAAAACACCTACGATAGCTCCTTTGACATTTGTCTTTTTCCAAAACAATCCCATTAAGAATACCGCAAGAATACCCGGGCTTACTATACCTGTATATTCTTGAATATATTGAAACATTTGAGGAATAGAACCCATAGTTTTTCCTATTGAGCTTGCAATTACCAAAGCCACTAATACTGTGATTCTTCCCACGGTTACCAACTGCTTGTCACTAGCGTTTTTATTGATATAAGGTTTGTAAATATCCATAGTGAAAATAGTAGAGGTGGAATTCAACATTGAAGCCAATGATGAAACTATCGCAGCGGATAAAGCTGCGACAACAAGCCCTTTAAATCCTGCCGGCACAAAAGTACTAATCAGCCAAGGGTAGGCTTTATCGTAATTTATCGCGTCTCCATTCGAAAAAGCGCTGGTAGCATCTGCTATATTTTCTTTGTACATCACAAATGCAACTATTCCCGGGATAACTACTATCAGCGGAACTATTATTTTCAAAAATGCTGCAAAAGCAATACCTTTTTGTGCTTCTCTAAGGGATTTGGCAGCCAATGCCCTTTGAATAATGTATTGATTAAAGCCCCAATAATACAGATTTGCTACCCACATACCACCAATCAATACGGCAATACCAGGAAGATTGGCAAATTGAGGATTATCTCTTTTTAATATCATATGAAATTTATCCGCTGCTACATCATATACATGAGCAAAACCGTTGATAGCTCCTCCTTGGGCGGTCACATGATCCAAGGCGATATAAGTGGTGACCAATCCACCGGCAATTAAAAGTACAACCTGTATTACATCTGTCCAAGCTACGGCAGACAGTCCTCCCCAAACGGAGTAAGCGGCAGCAAACAATGCCAAGCCAAACATATACAATAAAATATTGGAACCATCACCTGCTCCAAGCACTGTATCCAATGCCTTTCCCCCAAGATAAATGACTGAAGTAAGATTTACAAATACAAATAATGCTATCCAAAATATCGCTAAAATCGTTTTCAAAGAAGTATTAAACCGCTTTTCAACAAATTCAGGAATAGTATATAATCCCTGTTTAATGAAAACAGGTAAAAAATATTTACCTACAATAATCAATGTCAATGCAGCCATCCATTCATAGGTAGCAATAGCCAAACCAATAGCAAAACCCGATCCCGACATACCGATAAACTGTTCTGCCGAGATATTGGCAGCGATCAATGATGCTCCAATTGCCCACCAAGGAAGAGTTTTACCAGCTAAGAAATAATCTTCAGTAGTTTTATCCTGTCCTTTTTTATTTCGAGACATATACAATCCTACACCCAATATTACGACTGCATATAATCCAAAAATCAAATAATCAATAAATGCAAACTGCTCATTCATATTTTTAATTTTTTCACAATAAAATAGTATTTATATCAGTCCGGTTTCTTCAGCTATTACGACTTCATAGATTTCAGGTGCTTTTCCTTCCGGAGTTTTGTATTGCGCTAAAATAATATTTTTAAAATTAGCAATAGCATTTTTCTCTAAAAGATTTATTGTACAGCCTCCAAAACCTCCTCCCATCATTCTCGCACCAATCACACCCTGAGTATTTTTTGCGATTTCAACCAATAAATCCAATTCTGCACAACTCACCTCATATTTTTCCTTTAATCCTGTATGTGAACTGTACATTTGCTTACCAAATTCATTGAAATTACCATTATTTAATGCCTCACAAACATCGCTACTTCTCCAATTCAAAAATCTTCTCCATCAATATCCATTTTTCACCTTCTTTTGCGAATGGAAGTTTTTGCTGATATTTCCACATCAATGTTTCCCATTCTTGAACTTTTGGATTTTCTTTATCCATTTTTGCTTTTTTCTCAAATGAAAAATCATCATTTACCTCCATTATCATAAAAAGTCTATTGGCAACAAGGTAAATTTCCAAGTCTCCTATTCCGACATCTTTAATACTTGCGGTTATCTCCGGCCATATTTTTTCGTGATATTTCTTATATATCTCAATAAGCTTTTTATTATCAATCAAATCCAATGCAAAACAAAATCTTTTCATTCTAATTAATTATTTTCCAACTTTCCATATATTCATTGTTTTATAACCATAATACGCTACTACTGCCAGGCATATCAGAGGTAAAATAAAGGAAAAATTTACTTCAGGAATATATCCCAGTATCTTCAAATCACCAAATCCCGAACCTCCCCAATCCAAAATGCTACCTTGTAAGACGGGTAAAAATGCACCTCCTACTATTGCCATAACCAAGCCGGCAGAACCGATTTTGGCTTCATCACCCATATCATTTAAAGCAATACCGTATATTGTTGGAAACATTATAGACATAAAAATAGAAATGCCTACCAAGGATATTAAGCCTGCAATACTCGGTAAAAATACTGCTCCGGCACTAAAAATAACTCCTCCTATCCCAAAGTACATCAATAGTTTTGAAGGTTCAATTCGTTTCATCAAAATAGTACCAATCCATCTGCCTAATAGAAATAATATCATAGCAGCCATATTGAACCAAGTAGCAGTTAATTTATGCTCGTCATCTAAACTTTTATTCAAATTATCAACATATTGATATATAAAAGTCCAAGTCATTATCTGCGCTCCTACATAAAATATTTGAGTTATTACACCGTGTGTATAAATCTTATTATGCCACAATTTTTTAAATGAATCCTTCAAAGATAGTTTATCATTTGTTTTAGTATCCGGGATTTTTGTAAGAAAAATTATTATCATTATAATTACTACCAAGACTCCGAGACCGATATAAGGAATACTGATTACACTTAAATCATTTTCTCTAATTTCTGCTATTTTCAAAGCAGGTAATGCTTTGTAAGCTACCTCACTATAATCATCAGAATGCAAGGCACTCAAAACAAATAATTGTGCTATGAGCATACCCATTAATGAACCCATAGGATTAAATGCCTGGGCAAGATTTAACCTACGTGTGGCTGTCTCTTTATCTCCAAGTGAAAGAATCAAGGGATTGGAAGTGGTTTCTAAAAAAGCCAAACCACAGGTCAAAATCCATAGTGAAATCAGGAAATAGTTAAATTCCTCGTATTTTGCCGCAGGATAAAACAAAAATGCACCAATCGCATATAAGCCCAATCCCAGCAAAATTCCCGATTTATAACTGTATTTTCTTATAAATAATGCTGCCGGCAATGCCATAAAAAAATAACCGAAATAAAATGCGAATTGTACCAAAGATGCTTGAGTATTGGACAATTCAGGCATCACTTTTTTAAATGCTGACACCATCGGATTTGTCAAATCATTGGCTATACCCCACAGCGCAAATAAAGATGTAATGATTATAAAAGGAAATAAATATTTTTTCGATACAACAGATATTTTATTATTTTTATTCATATTCTTTATTTTAACTAATCGCTCTATCCAAATGTACATATCCACCATCGATAAAAAGTTGTTGCCCGGTCGTGTGAGATGATTTATCCGAGAGTAAAAATACAGCAGTATTTGCAATTTCTTCCTTTGATGTCATTCGATTCTCAAAAGGTATTTTTTCTACAATACTTTTTATTTTTTCTTCAGGATTTTCAAAAGTACTCAGCCAGCTTTCATATAATGGAGTCATAACTTCGGATGGTACTATTGCATTCACCCTGATATGATACTTCAATAATTCAACTGCCCATTCTCTTGTTAATGCCAGTTGAGCTCCCTTGGCTGCGGCATAACCTGATGTTCCGCCTTGCCCGGTTAAAGCTGTTTTGGAGGAGATGTTTACGATTGAACCTTTTGTTTTTTTCAATGCATCAAGACAATAATGTGCCATTTCATAATAATGATTGAGATTATTGAATACAGATTTTGCAAAATCGTCCGTATTGCCATTTTCCAATCCCACACCATCATTTCGACCTGCATTGTTGATCAGACCATCAATTCTGTTGAATTTTTCCAATGTAAGCCTGGCTATTTTTTCAGAAGTTCCCTTAATATTCAAATCGCCTTGCAAATATAAAGCTTCATTGCCTTGCGAATCTAATTCTTTCAACAGCGCTTCACCGGTTTCCTTGTTTCTACCGACAAATACCGGTATGCCTCCTTCAACTGCAATCGCCCGTGTAATAGCTCCTCCGATACCTTTAGTTCCACCGGTAATTATAAATACTTTATTCTTTAAATTCAAATCCATACCAATTAAATTTTATAAAAATCAATAGCATTTTTTCCCATTATTCTACTGATTTCTTCATTAGAAAATCCTTTATAATACTCCTCAATAATCCCCAAAACTTTTGTGTATCCTCCCGACAATAAACATACAGGCCAATCTGAACCAAACATCAGTCTCTCAGTACCAAAAGCACTCGTCACTACATCCAAATACGGAACAAAATCATCATAAACCCACTGATTGAATTTTGTTTCTGTCACCATTCCGGATACCTTGCAATATACATTTGGATTATCTGCTAATTTAATAATACTTTTTTTCCAATGTTCAAATTCTTGCGAATTATGTCCTTTTTCTATAGCGGGTTTGCCGATATGATCCAAAACAAAACTTTGATTTGGAAATTTTGATACAAATGACAGCAATTCTTCAAATTGATTGTAATAAATCAACAAATCATAAGTAAGATTGTATTTTGATAATAAGCTGATTCCTCTTAGAAAATTTTTGTCTTCTAAAAAACCTTTCTTTTCCGCTTGTACTATATGCCTCAATCCTTTTAGCTTATCATATTTTGAGTAATATTTTAATTTATTATCGATATCATCCGCCTTCAAATCCAACCATCCCACTACTGCTTTTATAACCGGGTTTTCATCTGCAAGATTTAATAAGAAAATAGTTTCATTTTCCGATTGATCTGCCTGAACAGCCACTGTGCCGGTGATATTGTTTTTAGCTAAAACCGGTTTCAGATCCACTGGCAAAAAATCCCTTTTGATTACACTCATCGAATCATCAATCCAAGAATCTCTGACCGGATCGTATTTCCAAAAATGTTGATGACTGTCTATTCGCATTTTATTTATTAATGATATTCAAATTGATATAATTTTCTATATTTTTAAAAATCTAAAGTTTAGTTTGATAAGCTTTTACATTTTGTCGTGAACTTCCCAATCCATCTATACCCAACTCTACTAAATCTCCGGGACGCAAGTATTTTGGTGGGTCAAATCCCAAACCGACTCCGAAAGGTGTACCGGTAGAAATAATATCCCCCGGCAATAAAGTCATAAATTGACTGATATAACTGACTACCGTTTGTACGTCAAAAATAAAATCTGAAGTATTGCTGTTTTGGACTGTTTCTCCATTTACTTTGAGCCATAAATTCAAATTGTTAGGGTTTTTTATCTCGTCTTTTGTCGCTATAAAAGGTCCAATTGGTGCAAATGTATCACAGCTTTTCCCCTTCACCCATTGTCCTTCACGTTCTATTTGAAATTCCCTTTCGCTGTAATCATTGTGCAAAACATATCCTGCAATATAATCAATAGCATTTTCCTTTGAGACGTATGATGTTTTTTTCCCGATAACTATAGCCAATTCCACTTCCCAATCGGTTTTTGTACTGCCTTTTGGAATTATCAAATCATCATTTGGACCGACAATAGCACTTGTAGCTTTAAAAAACAATACAGGCTCTTTTGGAATATCCATACCGCTTTCGGCAGCGTGTTGGGCGTAGTTTAGACCTACGCAGATAATCTTGGACGGGCGGCATAAAGGAGCTGCCAACCTGATATCATTATCTATTTGAGGGCAAGATTTTTCATTTTCCTTCAACCAATCGCTCATTCTATCAATACCGTTTTTACCAAAAAAATATTCATCATAATCTTCGCCAAAAGCACTTACATCAATTTTTTTACCGGCATTAGTGATAATTCCGGGCTTTTCATTTCCTGGTTCTCCAAATCGTATTAACTTCATTCGTTTATTTTTTACTTAGTATTTATAACTCAGTTGGGTATATTTCTTATATAAAATTGCTATCAAGACTATTACATCTCCATAAGCTATTAAAACCTCTTTAATCTCCATTCAACCTTATAAATCCACCATCAATAGGATAATCTGTCCCTGTGATAAAACCTGCTTCATCTGAGCAAATAAATAAAGCCAAATTTGCAACTTCTTCCGGTTTTCCCATTCTGCCAATAGGTTGAGTTTTTGCCAGTTTATCAAATACCTCATCTACTTTATCCGGATAATTTTTCCTGACAAATCCATCAACAAAAGGTGTATGAATCCTTGCAGGAGAAATGCTATTGCAGCGAATACCATCATCGATATAATCTTTTGCAACAGAATAAGTCATCGCAAGAACAGCTCCTTTGGTCATTGAATATGCAAATCTATCCTTAATTCCAACAGATCCTGCAATAGATGCCATATTCAATATAACTCCTCCTTTAGATTTCATATTATCAATACAAGAGTGCATACAATTAAAAGCTCCTTTGATATTAACATTGTACAATCTATCCAGATCCGCTTCGGCTGTATTACCCAAGTTCCCAACGTGAGCAATGCCTGCATTATTTACCAATATGTCAATGTTTTTCACTTCCTCTATGATATTATCCACTACCGATTTAACTTCATCAAAGTTTGCGACATTGCATTTGTGTACTTTTATTTCTCCGCCTTTGGACTCAATATCACTAACCAACTCCTCTGTATTATCAATATTTAATTCCAAAATATGGACATAAGCACCTTTGGAAGCAAATTTTTCGGTAATTGCTCTTCCTATACCGCTTGCGCCTCCGGTTACGATTGCTGTTTTTCCTTTTAAACTAAACTCTGACATAATTCCTATTTTTGGTTTTCATTTGGTATTAATTCTTGTTTCCAGAAATCTCCATCCGGAAAACTATATTCTTTAATTGAATTTTCTTTCATTGTAATACTGTATCCCGGAGATAAAGGAGCTGTATATGTCCCGTTTTTTATCACAACAGGATTGATAAAATGTTCGTGCAGACTATCAACGTGTTCAATAATTCTCCCTTCCATTTTTGCACTTACGGAAACAAAATCAATCATAGACAAATGCTGTACATATTCGCCAAGACCAACACCTCCTGCATGAGGACAAACAGGAATATCAAATTTTGCTGCCATTAGCAAGATAGCCAATATCTCATTTACTCCACCTACTCTGCAACTATCTATTTGGCATATTTGCAAAGCATTTGCCTGCATCAATTGCTTAAACATAACCCTATTGTGACAATGTTCGCCCGTTGCCACTTTTATAGGATTGACAGCTTTGGAGATTTTTGCGTGTCCCAGTATATCGTCAGGACTGGTAGGCTCCTCAATCCAAAGTGGGTTGAATTTTGCTAATTCGGCCATACTCTCAATAGCCTCATCTACATCCCATTTTTGATTTGCATCCATCATCAGTTGTATATCAGTTCCAATTTCTTCCCTAATTATAGCAGCTCTTCGCATATCATCCTGCAAATCAGCTCCTACTTTTATTTTCATATGTTTAAAACCTTCATCTTTTGCTATTCTGCACAATTTTCTCATCTTCTTATCTGAATATCCAAGCCAACCGGCTGATGTGGTATATGCAGGATAACCATTTTTTAAAAGATAATCTATCCGCTCTTGTTTTGTTTCCTGGTTTTTCTCCAGTAATTCAATAGCTTCTTCAGGAGTAATAGCATCGGTAATATAAGTAAAATCTACAGATTTAACCAATTCCTGCGGTGTCATATCGGCAATCAGTCTCCACAAAGGTTTATTTTCAATCTTAGCGTATAAATCCCAGACAGCATTTACAATAGCACCTGTGGCCAAATGGATAACTCCTTTTTCAGGTCCCAACCATCTCAGTTGGCTATCACCTGTAATCATTTTCCAAAAGACTCCCATATCGGAAGTAATGGATTTTATACTTTTACCTATTAGTAAAAACGATAATGACTCTATGGCTGCTACGCACAATTCATTGCCCCTTCCTATGGTAAAAGTCATTCCGTGTCCCTCAATTCCATCAGGGCTATTTGTTTTTAATATTACATAGGCTGCAGAATAGTCAGGCTTTTTATTCATAGCATCAGACCCACTAAGTGTTTTACTAGTTGGAAATCTTATATCTTTTGCTTCAATAGAAGTGATTATTATATCCTTTTGTATCATATATCAATTTTATTTCCACAAAAATATAGCCAAAATAATTATAATAAAAGAAAGTATTTTACATATATTGATACTATTTTTGCTTAAATAGCTATATTTTCACCTTTCTGTGTAAATTAATGCATTTATTCCTATTTTCCGCACCAAGTTTCTGCAATACTACCCCCTCTTGCATCCCGAAAAACCCTTACCCTTCCACTTGTAATTTTTTTTCAAATATATTTCTGAAAAGATTTATTGCTGTTTTTCTGCATACCTACCTTCCAAAAACCGGTTCAGAGACATTTGCTTATCATGAACTTTTAAATTTATTTGAAAGAAAACAGAGGATTGATAATAGGCAGAATATCGAACACTGAACAAGGATTGGAAATTTTAGATATCATCGGGAATTATGGATTGGGTTTATAGAATATTTCTATACTTCTTATTATACTCGGAGGGTGAATAGGTCAATATGTTTTTGAACTGTCTATTGAAATTAGAAACATTATTAAAACCGCTTTTAAAACATATAGAAGCCATTGAATGCTTATTCTCTCTTATTAATTTACAAGCATAGCCCACCTTTAATTCATTCACATACCGAGTAAGGGTTTTTTTGTGAACCTTTTGGAAATACCTGCTAAAAGCTGCAGGATTCATATGTGCTACTTTAGCAATATCTTCAAGAGTGAAATTATTTCTGTAGTTTTCCACTATAAATTTATAGATAGGTTCAAGCTTTTTTTTATCTACTTTTTTAAATTCGTGGATAAATGATGTGCTTGATAAAAGTTCACGTTCAAAATCTGCGGCTAAATCCTTGAGTATAATCAGAAAACTCATCAGTCTATCAAAACCATCCATTTGGATAAGAGCGGTAATTCTTTTTATCATTTCATCTTGTTTTGCCCCGCTAAACTTTATACCGATTTTTGCACAGTCAAATAGTTCTGAAATGATTGTTAATTCAGGTAAATCTATAAAATCCTCGCCTGCAAAATCTTCTTTAAAATGGATTACAATAGCTTCGGCAACAAGATTTGAATCCTTTTTGAAATACGCAGAATCATTTATCCACATATGAGGAAGATTCTTTCCGAGCAAAACAATTTCACCTTCTTTGAATTTGTCAATGTGATTTCCCACGAATCTTGTTCCAGTACTTTTCACAAGTACTACCAATTCCAACTCCTTGTGATAATGCCATATTTTCAAAAAGTTTTTATACTTCTTATGCTTAATGCTAAAAGAGTTATTTAACTTATTGCTCCTGTCTAAAAGTGTAGGTTTCAAAATCAAAAATCTAAAGTTTTTCCCTCGTAATCACTTACCGGAGGACAGGTGCAATACAGATTTCTATCTCCATATGCATTGTCGATTCTTGCTACAAAAGGCCAAAATTTGTTTAATTCTTTTAAATAAGGTAAAGGATATGCAGCTTTTGATCTGGGATAATCAAATTCCCACTCATCAGCAGTTACCATTTCGGAAGTATGCGGTGCATTGTGCAATACATTATTTTCTCTATCTACTTTTTCGTTTATCACATCATCAATCTCCTGCCTAATTTGATACATTGCTTCAATAAATCTATCGATTTCTTCTTTGCTTTCACTTTCTGTGGGTTCAATCATAAATGTATCGTGAACCGGAAATGATACGGTTGGTGCGTGAAATCCATAATCCATTAGTCTTTTAGCAACATCTTCGGCAGTAACTCCCATGGACTTAAAATCCCTAAGATCCAAAATCATCTCATGAGCCACCATTCCCATTTTATTGGTATAAACTATATCATATGCTTTTGATAATTGTACTCTCAAATAATTTGCATTTAATATAGCAGTTTCTGTTGCTTTTTTCAATCCCTCTGCTCCCATCAATCTTATATATGCGTGAGATATCATCAAAATGCCTGCACTTCCGTATGGAGCCGATGAAACAGCTTTGATTGATTTTGGATTTTTGGTATAATCGTAAATATGCCCCGGTAAATAGTGAGCTAATTTTTTATTAGCCAATACAGGGCCAACTCCCGGACCTCCTCCTCCATGAGGAATCGCAAAGGTCTTGTGAAGGTTCAAATGGCAAATATCTGCACCTATAACGCTGGGCTTTGTCAATCCTATTTGTGCATTCATATTGGCTCCATCCATATAGACAAGTCCACCTTTATTGTGAATAATATCACACATCTCGACTATTTCTTTTTCAAAAACACCATGTGTGCTAGGGTATGTAACCATAAAAGCCGAAAGGCTATCCTCGTATTGTCCTGCTTTCGATTTTAGGTCGTCTATATCGATATTTCCTCTCTCATCAGTTTTTACTATGACTACTTTCATACCTGCCATTACGGCACTTGCAGGATTGGTTCCGTGGGCAGAAGCCGGTACCAGGGTCACATTTCTTTGAGTATCTCCATTATCCAAATGATATGCTCTAATGGTCATTAATCCGGTAAATTCTCCTTGAGCACCGGAATTCGGTTGAAAGGTGCAAGCGTCAAATCCTGTTATTTTGTTTAGATAATCTTTGAGTTCATTTATCAATATTTGGTATCCTTCAGTCTGTTCTTTTGGAGCAAAAGGATGTATATCTGTAAATTCACTCCATGTAATTGGAAGCATCTCCGCAGCAGCATTGAGTTTCATAGTACAAGAGCCTAGAGATATCATAGAATGAACCAAAGATAGATCTCTATTTTCAAGGCGTTTCATATATCTCATCAACTCAGTTTCGCTTCGGAACTTATTGAAAATACTATGAGTGAGAAAATCACTTTTTCGTATTAAATTATCCGGTAGAATGTCAGTTATCTTAGATTGAGACGGTAATTGATTTAATAAGTTATTATCGCTTATCGATCTGTTTTTGACAGATGCGAAAACCCTAATTATGTCATTCAAGTCAGCGATTTCTGATGTCTCATCAATGCTTATTGAAATAAAATCATCCCCGAAGAATAAGTTTATGTTTTTCTTCTTGACTTCTTTTGTGATAATACTCTTTTCATCCTCATCGACTCTATAAGTGAGTGTATCAAAATACGCATTGTTTTGTCTCTTGTAGCCCAAAGCAGAAATGCGTTCGTCGATGTATGAACTTTTATTGAAAATATCTTTAGCTATCTCTTTTAATCCATCTTTACCGTGGTAAATAGCGTAAAAACCTGCCATGATAGCCAAAAGGGCTTGTGCAGTACAAATATTTGATGTTGCTTTTTCTCTCTTTATATGCTGCTCTCTTGTTTGAAGAGCCATTCTATAAGCATGTTTTCCGTTTTTGTCAACAGATACTCCGATGATTCTTCCCGGTATTTTTCTTTTGAAATCTTCTTTTGCGGCAAAATACGCTGCGTGAGGTCCTCCAAAGCCCATAGAAATACCGAATCTTTGTGTACTCCCAACAGCGATATCAGCACCTAATTCACCCGGAGAAGTTAATAGAGCTAAACTCAAAATATCTGCTATAAATGTAACCGGAATATTTTTGGTTTTAGCTTCTTCTACGATTTTGGAATAATCGACAATATCTCCTGTTGAATTTGGATATTGTACTACGACGCCAAAATATTCATCAGTCGCATTAAATTCAAAATAATCCCCGTATTCTATCGATATCCCTTTAGCTTCTGCTCTGGTTTCAAGAACAGATTTGGTTTGAGGGAAAATATTTTTGTCAATAAACAGTGTTTTAGCGGGGTTTTTCTTTCTTTTCTTGTTGTGAACATCATACATAAGCCACATGGCTTCGGCTGCAGCTGTCCCTTCATCCAAAAGAGAGGAGTTGGCAATTGGCAATCCTGTTAAATCGGATATCATTGTCTGAAAATTCAATAATGCCTCAAGCCTTCCTTGGGATATTTCCGCTTGATAAGGTGTATATTGTGTATACCAACCGGGATTTTCCAGTATATTTCTTTGTATGACAGGAGGAAGAATAGTTCCGTAATAACCTTGCCCGATAAAAGATTTGGCAACTTTATTTTTTTGAGCCAGATTTTTGATATACTTTAGGTATTCATATTCGAGCATTGGCACAGGCAAATCAAGTTTTTCTTTTATCCTGATATTATCGGGTACGGTATTGAATATCAGTTTCTCAATATTGTTCATCCCGATTGTATTGAGCATTGATTTTTGGTCTAAATCAGATATGCCTATATGTCTTTTATCAAATTGTTTCATTTCTTAGAGTTGAATTCATTAATAGTGAAAATGAAGTAGCGCAAATTTAAATATTTAAAGAACAAATGAAACTAAAAAAAATATTTTTTATTAAATTATTTAGACATATTGTCAATTATTTTACAAATCCAACTTCGAGTCTTTGTTTAAGTAAAATCAAATAGCTAACTTTGAATCGTGGTAGCAAAAACTTAAAAAATACTGTAGATTTAGAGCCGTCACAACAGAGACTGTCTAAAAAGATTGATTTTCAAAAATCATATGGGGGTGCATTTCATTTTTTCGCATTGTGAGTTCTATCCATCGATTTAATAGAAAGATAAAATTTCCCCGACAGGGGCCAAATGTAATTAGCCGTGGGTAAAACCCGCGGTATCCGAACAAGTAGAGTACAACTCCAATGGAGTTGAATGTAGCCATCGGTTGAAACGATTAGAATTTATTGTATATATTGAACCATAATTTTCTCATTCATCACTGAAACCAAGTTGTTTCAATTTTTTCTTTTGATTATCGGGAATTTCTACATCAATATAATCCCCGGTTCTAAGACAATTTCCACATCCTATAAAAGGTTCTTGCTCCACAAAACCCAAATGGTATGAAATAATATCAAAACCCTTCATATCCAAAGTATCTCTGATTCTGGAACTCCAATTTTCGGGGCTTTCATTATTATAAATATCAAATGTTGTGGAGCATGCCTGCATCGCCCACATTCGTAAGTAAGGAGGTTCAGGGTGTTTAGTGGCTTCATAATCCGATTTATTACAAGATATAAAAGCTAAAAAAGCAATAAATATAAATAAGGACTTTTTCATACTATTACGTTTTAATTGTTTATAAATACCGACATAAAAGCGACTCTACTTAGTAGACGTTAGATTTCTAAAAACCGTTGGCAAAAGAATAGTATTTTTAAATCGCCAAGGGATTTGCCTAAACATGGTTCATAGTTGAGGTATATTTTATCAAGAGGTAAAATTCTTTGAGTTGAAGGTTTTTAACCTCTCAACGATACAGCACGCTAATATGTTTTCCACTTGTAAAAGCAGTGCTGGTTCAAAATTTTACCCAATTACCTTTTTTTTATACTTTTGATTTCTATTTGTTTATATGGAATTTCACAATTGTGTCCTAATTGACCTGTAAGTTTATATTCTACATAAACCTTTAGCTTATCAATCAAAAATTCAGAATCTAATTGTTCTTTGGGTTCATACTAATTTTCTTTAATTTTAATTTGCCAACCACAGCCGTCAACCGCCGGAGAACCGTCATTAATAACAATTCCTTCCTCCTGTTTATACATTTCTTTTTCTTCCTCGCTTTTGGTACAAGAAGTTGTTATTGTTAGTAAAGATATTAACACTAAAATCAAAATTTGAAATATTAAATTTTTAGTTTTCATACTACGATTATTTGTATTTATTAAAATAAACAGAATCAATTAAAAATTGGATGTGTTTCCCTGCTAACACTATATAAGACGTATTAATTACAAAAATCGTTGGTGACAACAAAAAAAATCATTCATCTGTAACTAATTGGTCATAAAACTAAAGAATTTTATTTAATTTTGCGGCTGCTTAAACTTCAATCCTTTTGTTTACAATGATCAACCTATTGCTTTTTTCATAACTGAAATAGCTTATCAGCCAGTTTATCCCAACCAGGATCTTATTTTTAAATCCGCTTATTGATATTAAATGTATGAATGACCATATAAGCCATGCAAAATATCCTGCAAATTTAAATCGACCTATATCCGCTACGGCTCTGTGCCTTCCTATAGTTGATAAAAATCCTTTGTTTTTGTACTTGAAAAAGTAAGATCTTTTGTTTGATAGTTTATTTTTAAAATTTTGTGCCAGATATCTGCCTTGTTGGATAGCTGCTTGTGCTATTTGAGGGTGTCCATGAGGAGTTTCTTCTGAAATAAGAGCTGCTACATCTCCAATGGAATAAATATCTTCATATCCTTCAACCTGTAAATAGCCATTGGTTTTTAACCTGTTTCCAGGGACTATCGATGCGGTATTTATGCCATTTGGAAATTGTCCTTTTATACCGGCTGTCCAGATAATGTTTTTGGAAATGATCTTTTTGCCGCTTTTGGTTATAATGAGGTTATCCTTGTAATCTATCACCAATTCATTCAATAAAATATCTATATCCAGATCTTTTAAGTATTTTAATGCCGACGAAGAAGATTCTTCTGACATTGTTCCCAGTATTTTATCTGTTCCTTCTATCAGATATATTTTCATTAAGGAAGAAGAATATTCGGGATAATCTTTCGGAAGAATATATCTTCGGAATTCAGCCAATGCTCCCGCCATTTCAACCCCTGCAGATCCTCCTCCCACAATAACAAAACTCGATAACTTTTTTCTTTCTTCAAGATTACAACAGCTGGTCGCTTTTTCAAGATTGAGCAACATTTGATGTCTTATATTTATTGAATCCCTGATATCTTTCAATCCAAGACTTTGTTCTTCAATGCTTTGTAATCCGAAAAAATTAGTTGCTGTTCCGGTTGCTATTACCAAATAATCATAATCGACCGAACCAATATCGGTTATGATAGTTTTATTGGAAGTATTGATTTCCTTTACATTAGCATTTTTATAGATAACATTTTTAAATCCATGGATCTGTTTTCTAAAAGGAAAAACTATACTATCGGGTTCCAATCCGCTGGTAGCCACCTGATATAACAGGGGTTGAAATTGATGAAAATTATTGCGGTCAATTAGAATAAGCTGATAACCGGTATTCTTTAACCCTTTTACAAATTCAAGACCGGCAAATCCTCCCCCAATTATCACGATTCTCGGGTATTTGCTTTTGGGCAAACATATTTTATTTACATAAATGACTTCTTTCATTCCTGCTATTTTTTACTTAATGTAGCTTTTGACCAAGTGTTCATAATGTCTCAACACCTCGCCTGAGATTCAATTTCGTTCATCTCCTCTATTTATACCTAACACTCTCCCGAACTGCCTTTTCCTAAACAGTCATTGTCAACTGTAGGGGGTCATATTATCCCGATAGGGTGTTATGCACTATACAGTTTGTAGCGCGTTCGTTGATTATTTTATTCTGTTTTCCATCTAAAATCACATATTTTATTTCCGTTGGCAATACTTCCTTTTCTTTCAAGTTTGCCACCCCATTTCTCTGCTAATGGGAAGTCTAATTTACACCAAGTATTGTAGCAAACATCAAAATGAACTTGTGCTAATGAAGCTGCTGCAATTGGCTCTTCGTCAAATGACAAAAAGGCTTCTTCTAAAGGTTTATTTAATTCGGTTTCAATGATATTTTTTAATTCATTATAGTCAAAAGGAGGAACATTTTCTTGTAATCGTTGAAGAGCATTAATGTACTCAATAGGTAATATCTCTGTACGAGTACTCAATATTTGACCAATTTTTATAAAAACGGGGCCTAATTTTAGAATATCTAAAACTAATTTCTCGGGAATACTAGAATTCCTTCTCTCTCTTTAGTTTAGTTTAGAAAACTTTCTAAATCTTCTAAATTGTTTAATCCCAATATATAATATTTTCCAACTTTTATTCATTTGCCATTATATGTATTTTGTAATATATCGCAACACAGGAATAGGTATCACCTAATACATGAACTAATTGTCCCTCTCTGGTGATATATATCATAACCAGATTGATCAACATAGCCCTTTACACCAAAATTCAATGGTTTATGCCTATTTGTTTCAATAAAATCCAGTCCAAATTTTCCTTTATAAACCATGAAATAATTTTTTAATTACTAAAGATTTCATCCAAAGAATCTATTCCTGTATGCAATGATGATTTTTCTAATCTTAAAGTAAATTCAGTAGTTTCGTAATTAAGAAAGATTGCTAGTTTATTACTTCTTGTAATAAAGGGTATTTTATTTATAGTTCCTCTAATATAGATACTTCCTTTTGTTGTTCCATATTTTTCTTGCCCGTTTATAGTACTCAGTAAACTTACAAGAAAGAATACTGATATAATTAAATTAGCTTTCTTCATCATTATTTTATATATTTATGTTCCAAATTCAAAATTGAATTTCTATTATCAAATTGTTTATTGAATACTTTATCAAATGAATAAACAAATGCTAATTGTATCCTATTCTCATTTTCTCCAAACAAATTTTTCGCAAGTCCATTATTTTTAGTATATCTATATTGAACCCCTAAATCAAAATTATCACCTACACGATAAAAGGCATTACCAACAAAAATAAGCTGATCGGTATCTGTATCAGCAAAAGTCTTATATCCTGCTCCAACAGAGATTTGATAATCAAGTCTCTCATATTTTTGTTTAATATACCGAATCATCCCAAACATAGAAGTCGATTTTGATCTGGTATAATCAGAGTAATCAGCAAAATTGGTGGATTCTGTAAGTCCAAAATTGTATATTGATTGAAATTTAAAATCGATAAAATTTATAGGATCGGGTTTTAAATTTAAAGTAGTAGAGAAAATCAGATATTTCAATGAAGACTTAATGCTTTTATTGTTTGTAAAATAGTTATTGAAACTTATGCCTATATCCTGTAAAAAATTCCTATTCCACTTCTGACTTTCAGGAATTCTATATTGCAATGCGAATCCCATCGAATTCAGT
Organism: Saprospiraceae bacterium; assembly: GCA_027011385.1. GTDB lineage: Bacteria > Bacteroidota > Bacteroidia > Chitinophagales > Saprospiraceae > JADJGA01. Next base: position 21,454 of record JALVAD010000357.1, read on the forward strand.
TTAAAATCATCAGGAGAATCATTCTTATAAAAATTTTCTCCGTGCAATGAAATCAAGACCCTCTGCTTGACAATTCTTGTGTATTCCAATACATTTGCGTATTGATCTCTTTCAGTGTTATCACCATTTGAGAATGGATTCAATGTATATATAAATTTCATAGCATCATCATCCCTTAATGTTGGAAACTCATTCAAAATGGTCAAAGCAGTGGATCTTCCAATCTTAAAAATATTTTTTAGATCTTCAACTTTTATAAACACATTATTGAAATACACTTGCCCCAAATTTGAATTTGCATCCGGAAATTGAAATCCTACAACAAAATCTGATCTCCAGCTACTATAAAGCTTTTGTTTCAATCCTAAAAGCAATTGAGTATCTGAAAAATCTGAAACTGCATTTGATTCCTCCGAATTTATATTTAAATTGCCTGAAACTACTCCTTTTGCACCAATTTCAAATTCAGGGGTTATCTGTGATGTCAATATTCCTGATGTAAGAACAGTAAAGAATGCAATAAATAATTTTAATTTTTTCATTTATATTAAATTTTTTGTGATATTACTTAAAGAAAATCTATTTTTTATGTCGATTATGACACTAAAAATAATTATAACTGGTATTATTCATCTAAGGCGATCTTTGGTAATTTATCATCACCAAACAACATTTTTTTCATATTATTATTTTTGCCGGATTTCATATCCATTTTCATTCCTGCTTTTGGATTGAGCATAGGATTTCCTGAATGTTTTGTGATGATCAATTCATCCTCAGGCAAATCATCATAAACCAAAGCCAACAAATTACCGCCCGGATAAAGCCCGTTATTGGTTACTTTTCGTACATCATGATCGTGGAATGTCCATATACCTCTGTTTTTACCTTCAATAATTATATCGTAAGTTTTTCCGGGAGCCAAAGGAACAGTATTTCTTTTCCAAGGATGCTCTAACGGCACACCATCGTCAGCGACCATCCAGAAATCATGTCCGTGCAAATGAAGATTATGCGTTTCTGCTCCAGCATTTATCAGTCGTACTCGAATATTTTCTTTTTCTTTAATAAATAAATATGGAGTACTTGGATATGATTTGCCATTAACTGTAAACCAGTTGGCTTGAGGTAATTCAGCATTGGATCTTCTATTGGTCGCATAAGGAGGTACATAACCATTTTCTATACTTTGCTCTAATTGTTCTTTATTATCAAAAACAGCCCATTGCTCATGATTAAATCTGCCTTGCTTCATAAGATAACTTCTTTGTTTCATTCTTTCCAACATTCCATTCATTTCCTCTCTTACGTAATTAGTATCATGAGAAGAATAAACCAAAGTATATTCCCGGGTATAAGGAAATCTTTTTTTAATAATATCATCATCGTTTTCAACTATCAAACTTCCAAACATTCCTGCTTGCATATGCATTAGGGTTCCCCAATGACAGTGGTAGAAATGTGTTCCTTCCGGTTCAGCGATAAATTCATAAATAAATGTATTATTTGGCATTACAGGTAATTGTGTCACAAAAGGCACACCGTCCATTCTCCATGGAACATACATACCATGCCAATGTATAGTATGGTTCAGGTCTGTTTTATTGATAAACTTCACTCTGACTTTATCACCTGCCTTTACTCTTATTTCCGGACCGGGAATCATATCGTTAAATGCTAAAGTATGATACTTGTAACCAGGCGCAGGTTCGTGAATATGTATATCTATATATAGCTCAAACTCTTTCCACCCATCATTCATTTTATATTCTAATGATTGTACTAAACGCTTCTTATTTTCGGTTTTAGCTGAATTTGACAATAAGTTTCCCGGAAAAAATATCATACCTGCAGTAGATATCGCTCCCGTTGTTAAAAAATCTCTTCTTTTCATTGTTATTATTTAATTTTGTTATAAAAGAATGATATTAATCCTCCGATAGTTCCCCAAAAAAAGAATGAAAGAATAATACCTATCAAACTTTCAAATACAGGTATATTCATTCTCATTATATTTGTAAAGTCAATACCGTGGAACAAAGTATTTGCAATGGTCACTAATGTTCCTTTTCCCAATACTAAAACTATCAAAAAACAAGCTGTATATATCAATGCTCCAACTAATCCTGTTGAAATTCCAAATTTTCTAATGCTTATATTTTTCATAATTCTAATTTTTTTCTGATTTCATCATATTCTTTTAATGTAATTTCTCCATTTGCATATCTTTTATCTAGAATATCTAGAGCCGTATCTTTATTTTCTCTATCTGAGATATTTCCTCCAATAAAAACACTTTTATTGTAAAAGATTATTGCTAGAATTATTATTATCAATACTATCCACCAGATAAAGTGCATTCCGAAAAACATATTATTGTAATCATGCATAACTAAATATTTTTAAAGGTTAACTAATTATT
>JALVAD010000358.1 GCA_027011385.1 Saprospiraceae bacterium
AAGCAGCACAAGACAAAAAAGAGCCATTGCCTGTAGAATATTCAATCACAGAATCCCAGTTCACGGGAGAAATAAAAGGCATGTCGGCGCAGTTCAAAGCAGAATTTTATGTTCAAATCCTGAAAAAAGGCTGGGTTAGCATTCCTTTTTTCGGCAATGATATTGGGATTGAAACAATAAAAATCACAAATTCTGCTGAAAATGAGCAAACCTTAACACAATTTGTACGAAATTCAAAAGGTTATTACTTACTAGCCAAAGGCGAAAATGCCTATACTATTCAAGTAACTTTTCGAGTACCAGTTCAATTGAATGAACTCACCTATAGCCTTTCCTACCTCCCACCACGTTCAGTGATAAATCATATATTGCTGAAAATACCAGAAAAGGGAGTCCACATAGTTAAAATGAATGCTCACAGTCAGCTTATTCAACAAACTGATGAAATGACAAGCATAGAAACCGTACTTAGTGAGCGCGACAGCCTCAAACTAGCTTGGAAAGTAGAAAAAGACAGTGGAATCAATAGGAAAAGTATTGCAATACTACACTCTTTAGCCTCAGTAGATAAATCTGATATTTCAGTTTTTAGTACGATTGTACTCAAACACCTTGCTACACTTAATAAAGTCGCATTCAAACTGCCTTTAAACGTAGAAATTATTAACGTAACCAGTGTGGACATTGAACAATGGGCTATAGAAAAACAAGATAATTCGCAAATTATCAAAATTTCAGGAAAATCCGATCCACGCACAGCGATTAAAATTGATGTTTCATACAGAATACGCCTAGCAAAGCTACCAGCAAAAATGGCAATTCCCACCATAGAAATTGTCGGAACGGATACACTAGAAGGCTTTATGGGCATAGAAGCACTTGGCAATATTGAAGTTAATTCAGAAGCAGTCAAACATGGAATACTTATTCCCGCCAAAAACCTCCCAAAAAAAATGTGGCAAAAAGCATCCAATCCACTACTTTATGGCTATCAATTTTACCGACATAGCTTTAGTCCATCATTGAAAATAAGAGGATATAAAGAAATTCAAACAGTTGTAGCAAATGTGGACATAGTGGACTGTGTGACTCATAGAACTCTGGAAGGTAAAAGCATTACAAGGATTATGTACTTCATCCGCAACAATGATCGCCAATTTTTGACATTAACTTTACCCAAAAATTCGCGCCTTTGGCAAGCATTTTTAAATGGCAAACCAGTCAAACCAGCTCAAAAGGAAACTGGAGAGATTTTGATACCGATGAAAAAATCAGCCTCACAGGGCGGAGATTTAGAATCATTTACAATTGAAATAGGCTATATTACAGAAGTAAACAAACTTAGCCTAAAAGGTGATATTTTGAATCAACTCCCAGCCATTGACATACCCATAAGTTACCTACAATGGAACTTGTACCTACCTGAATATTATGACTATTCAGGATTTGAGGGACTACTAAAACAGGTTAAAAAGTTTTCAAATACAAGTCAAAACAAAGGCATATCTCAAATAGAGATTCCAACGCAAGGACGAAGCTTTTTGTTTGAAAAATATTTGATAGTTGATGGAATACCTTATGTGCGAGGAAAATATGGGCAATTTTTGGGTAATGACATATTTTTATCACTACCCTCATCAAGACGCTCATCAAGCTACTACTCAAAACGAAGGGATTTTACAGAATCTGATAGTTCTGATTATAGGGAACAAGTTAGAGCTAATCGGTAGTTGGTTGGTTAGATTCACTTGATATAAAAAAATTAGTTAATTCCTTGAATAAACTAATTTTTAAAGTAGTAGCAACAGCCCTAGGCTAAAAGCGAAAGTCGGCTTTAGCCCTAGGCTTGATAGTAGAGTAACATCAGTTAATTCTGCTTCAGTTTTTCTACAAAGTCGCCAATCAATTTTGGTTCTAATGGAAATTCTATGAATTCATTTTTTTTAATGCTGGTTAGAATTTCTTGAGCGGGTATCGCAAAATTTAGTCCTTCTATGCCTGTTTTGCTGACTTTCGATACCATAATTCCAACTAGTCGCCCTTTGTCATCAATTAATGGGCCGCCTGAATTGCCTGGATTTGCGGCTGTATCTGTTTGTATTAATTGATAAGTTGCTCCTAAATAGGATTTAGTTCTTCTAAAGGCTGAAATTATTCCTGATGTGAAGGTGAAATTGAGTCCTGATGGATGCCCCATTGC
>JALVAD010000359.1 GCA_027011385.1 Saprospiraceae bacterium
GTTATTAACAAAGAAAAAAGGAGCAAAAAAGAAAATATGGTGATAATTATAGTCTTTTTTAAAAGCTTTAATCTTTGTGATTACAAATCTAAAGGCATACGGCGAGACCGTTCTGTCTTAGCTTGGCAAGTAATTTTATTCTGTATTTATAAGGCTTAATTAACGATTTCATGAGCTTAATTTCCAGAAAAAATATCATTTTACTGTTAGTATTTAAAACGCTAAAAAGCTTGTGGATTTTAAAAGTAGAATCCGGTTAAATCTCGGTAAAAATCCTAATGTCTGAAGATTGGAAAGGCTAAAAAGAACGCTCTAAACATTTTCAAAATTAACAAAAAAGTAGAACATAAATTCGATGTTTTAATTTCGATAAAATCAAAGTGAGTTTTCAAATATTTGATAAGTGATTTACTCTTGTTAATTCGATAAAATAAAAAAAGTAAAAATTGCCAACGAGCATTTTTGGTTTAACTATAAAAATTATATGGCTGAATTTTTAATGAAAATTTGGAATAAAGCTGTTAAAATTTCGGATTATTGGTTTTGGATTACCAAAAAATAACATACTTGTTAAGTTTTCGGTAGTACAGTATTTTTAATCGTAGTTTCTTTGCACCATAATTTAAATAAATCATATAATTCTATATTTGCATAATATGAATAGTAAAATGTCAATTGAAGATAAGTATAGCATACTTGGCACAAGAGACACCAAGTATGATGGTACTTTCTTTGTTGCTGTAAAAACAACAGGAATTTTCTGTCACCTGTCTTGTAGGGCGAGAATACCAAAGAAAAAAAATGTCACATTTTATGATTCAATAGAAGAAGCCTTGCAAAATGGTTTTCGTCCTTGTAAGATTTGCAAGCCAATGGAAAAAATTGGAGAAACACCAATCTACATTAAAAACATTATTACTGAACTTCAACAAAATCCTCACGTAAAAATTAGTGACGAACAACTAAAAGCAAAAGGAGTCAAGCCACATACAATTAGAAGATGGTTCAAAAAGAATTATAATATAACTTTTCACTCTTTTCAAAGAATGTTACGTATTAATTACGCTTTTACAAACATTAAAAAAGGTAATTCCATTACATCCTCTGCATTTGAAAGCGGTTATGAATCTTTGAGTGGTTTTAATGAAAGCTACCGTTCAATATTTGGAGAATCAGCCGGTAAATCTAAAAATCGGAATGTTATTAATGTATTGCGTTTTAGTTCACCTATTGGTAGTATTATCGCCTGTGCTACCGAAAATGGGATTTGCTTTTTGGGGTTTAGTGATCAAAAAGGAATAGAAAAACATTTTAACGAAATTCAAAAACAATTTAATGCTATTATACTCCCAGGGAAAAATGCACATCTAACAAAAGTAAAAAAAGAGATAACTGAATATTTTGATGGAATAAGAAAAACATTTTCTGTTTCACTTGATATTGTTGGTACTGATTTTAGAAAAAAAGTGTGGACTGAATTATTAAATATTCCTTATGGTAAAACTGTTAGTTATAAACAACAAGCAATAGCGATTAATAATATAAAAGCCATTCGAGCAGTAGCAACTGCAAATGGAGCGAATAAAATAGGCATTATTATTCCGTGTCATAGAGTCATTGGTTCTAATGGAAGTCTAACAGGATATGCAGGTGGTTTGCATAGAAAAAACTGGTTGCTCAATTTCGAGCGAAGTAATTCAAACCAACCTATCCAAAAAACATTCAATTTTGAAAGCATTTAAAAGAATTAAACTTCCCATGCCTAAGCTTTTTTCGTTTAACGAAAGCTTATCATTTTTAGATAGGTGTTTTGATGAATGTTTATATAACTTAACTGATACAGCTGTTTCAAGATTGATTAAGCTTTCAGACGGAAAGGGAATTATAAAAGTTTATCAAAATGGAAAGCATTTAGAGATTGAATTGCAAAAAAGTAGTATTTCAGAATACAATTTGCAAGAAGTAAAGGATTATGTAATGGAATGGTTTGATTTAAATAGAAATATTGAACCATTTTATAAGTTGCTGAATAATCATCCTTTACTATCTGAGCTTTCAATAAAAGGAATCGGAATTTGGACAGCAAATTATGTGCTTATGAAATCAATTAGAGATATGTCTTGCATAACATATGGAGATTCAGGGCTAAATAAAGCGATACACACCATTTTTAAAACAAAAAAGAAACCTACAAAAGACGAAATTGACAATGCTTTCAAGGACTTTAAAAATTGGGAATCTTATCTCAACTTTTATCTATGGAAGTCTTTAACCTAAGGGGGAAATAGAAAAAACGGTTATGCAAGTAAAATAAGGCACTTCAAAGCATTTTGGTCTATATAATTCTTTTATAAATATACGAACTGCCGCCAAAGCTATAACAATACTAAGGGAAGGGTCAGGGATGGGTTATGATTTACCCATTTACAAAAAAATCTTACCCCCACACAATATAACTAAATTTTAGTTGTTATAACTATATTATAAATACAAAAACTAAATTTTAAATGATATTATGATTAGATTATCAAAATTAGAAGAAGATATTCTGGATAAGCTTTGGCAATTGGAAAAAGCCTTCCCAAAAGTATTGATTACGTATTTAAAGAAGCCTGTTCCTCCGTATAATACAGTTCTATCTTCTATAAGAAAACTGGAAAAATTGGGATACGTGGGTTATAAAAAATATGGAAAATCCCATGAGTATTTTCCTATTTTAAAAAAGGAAGAGTATAGCAAATCACTATTCAAAAAGCTGTTTCATGACTTGATGGATGGGTCAAATGAAGCTATGTTGTCTTATTTTATGAAAGAAGAGAAAATAGATATCGAAGAGTTGGAAAAATTGGTTAAAAAAATGAAAAAAAATAATTAATTATGGCATTATATTTATTTTTTCAAAGCATTTTTATCTTGTTTATATTTACAGCTGTGTACAAATATTTATACAGATGGAATAAGCAATTTTTATTAAACAGAATCTACCTAATATTAGCGGTGTTGCTAAGTATTATCATTCCATTTCTTTCTTTTGACGTATTTCCGTACAATAAAATAATTTCGACAGTAGAAAAGAACAATAATCCAATCATCTCAATCACTAATGTAGAATCTACGGATTGGATCTTAATGATTTATTTGCTTGGAGTACTATTGAGTTTTGTCTATTTGGTATATAGAGTGAGGAAGATTATTAGATTAATCAGGAAAACAAATTTTATCGAATCAGGGAAATACAAAATCGCAACCGGATACAGCACTACTTTCAGTTTTCTTAAATATATTTTTATCACAGAGCTTGACGATGCGATTGTAGTAAATCATGAAAAAGCTCATGTCTCTCACTATCACACAATTGATATCTTTATTATCGAACTTTCCAAATGCATACTATGGTTCAATCCTTTTGTATATATAATCAAATATTATATGCAGGAAAACCATGAGTTTGAAGCTGATTTCATTGCTATGGAGAAAAAGAATATCGATGATATTACGATGGCAGAATACCTTCTTCTTTACTCAAAAAAGCACATCGCCAATCAGCGATTGATTACAAATAACTTCTTTTCATTAACTAAAAATAGAATCAAAATGTTAGCAAAAAACAAATCTTCGAAAAAAATCACTTATGCATTGGTAATACCTCTATTCCTAGTAATCTTATCAGCTTTTACTTTCAAATCTTATCCCGTTTACGTGACACAAGATGGACAAATTGTCAGAGATACATTGATTCCGGGATATTATTATGCAACAGATACGGTATTTTACTATGACCCTGATACAAAAGAAGAAACAAAGAAAATTGTAAAAGCAAAAATCACAATGGACGAGTATATGAACAGTCTAAATCTTTCGGGTAAAATGTCTTCAAGGATTGATACCGTACCATATTATGATCCCGATACATATGAAGAATCACTGATGGTTTACAAAATAAAATATCCTTATGAGCTAAGACTAGTTTTTGATGAGTTTACCTGGAAACAACAAGAAGCTATTATTAAGAATTACGGCAGTATGACCAAGGAAGCTGTGAAAGAGTGAGTGTAAAAATACTTCTAATTGTTAATCTGCATTTCAAGACTTTGTTAAAGTAAAAACAAAAAAACCAACTTTGAATCTTAGAAGCACAAGCCTGTGAAAATAATGCAGTTCAAGCACAAGTACGACTCTTAGTTTGTGTGTATGTTTTTCGCCAAGAGGTAGAAGACGCTTTGGCACAAGGCGGTAAGTGTGGTTGAGTCAAGAAGTTGAGGTAACTGAGATAAAGGTTTTTAAGCTCTTTTAGATTGGAAGAGTGTAATTTCGCCAAGAGGTAGGAGTCCTGCTGTACAGTAGGATGGCTCATAGTTAGTGAGAATGATATAGTCTCACGATTAGCATTTCTTCCAATTATACATCAGAATTAACGGCCTAATAATTTAGTTTGTTAGTTTTTCACAAATATTACTTCCATTTGCATTTTTCAAAGATTGATAGTGACCTTGTATAATTGTTGCGTCATAACAGTATTAACTCACTTCAAAATACTGTTATGGAAGATATTATTACAACAATTAAAACAAACTTTTTAGGTCAAATAGGATCTATTTTAGGAGAATGGGGACCAAAATTTATAATGGCTATTATCACTCTAATAATTGGTCTTTGGATAATAAGAATGATGATGAAAGCTGTTGGTCGAATAATGGAAACCAAGCATATTGATTCGACGCTTAGACCATTTTTAATTACCCTTCTTACTTTTTTGCTAAAAGTGATGCTGTTTTTGGCAGTAGCAGCTCAAATCGGTATAAAGACTACCTCATTCATCGCACTTTTGGGTGCAGTAGGTCTGGCTATTGGAATGGCAATGCAAGGAGCATTGGGGAATTTTGCTGCGGGAGTATTATTATTGATTTTTAGACCATACAAGGTTGGTGATTTGATTGAAGCACAGGGGGAATTGGGATTTGTTAAAGAATTGTCAGTCTTTGTTACAATCATAGAGACATTTCAAAATAAAACAGTAGTGATTCCTAATGGTCCCTTGTTAGGAGGAAATATCGTAAATTATTCACAGAAAGGAAATGTTAGAGCGGATATTCCTTTTGCTATAAGATATGGTTCTGATGTGGAAAAGGCAAAAGAAATCGTACTGGATGTACTTAAAAAATCAAAATATGTCCTTGAAGATCCGGTACCTAGCGTATATGTGACGGAACTAACCAATACAAATATTCAGTTGACAGCTTTACCATTTACAACAGTTGAGGACTATTGGGAAGTTTTTTGGGGTTTAAGAGGAGAAATTGTCAAGGCTCTTGGTGATGCAGGATATGAGGCCCCTTATGAACAAAGAGTTGTCCATATGAAACAAGATTAACCCATATAACTAATTAAATTCGAAAATAGCTTTTCTTATAAGTGGCTGTCTAAAATTAATTTTTTAGTTAGCCACTTTTTGTAGCATATATTTAACTTCTGTAGAATAAAAAGAATAAGCATTTCCTTTAATTGCAGGTAGTTTGAGCTCGTAATAGAAATACTTGTGAATAATTCTATCTAACTAGATTGTTAAGTTGTTGATACTTCGGATGTAAGAACCCATCCCTGACCCTTCCCTTAGCAAGGGAAAGGAGTTGTAACGGCTCTTAATCTACGGTATTTATTAAGCTTTTACTTCTACGATTCAAAGTTAGCTATTTGATTTTACTTAAACAAAGTCACGGAATTAGGATTAAACTACTAAAAATTGAAATTATTCGATTGGGATTACCTAAATTTAGACAAAATTCTTTAAATTTGGTGATAGTTGTTTTTCTTAGGGTAAAGCTTATCTTTGTATAAAAGGCTATTATGGAACTAAAAATACTGACATCTCAACTTATTAATGCTTATACTGATTCCGTGAAAGAATCTCCTTTGGACACATTGGACAATTTGAAAAAAGTTGAAATGCAAGTGAATTATTTTCAATTTTATAAATCCGTTTCCTCTGTTTATTCATCAAAAATTGAAGGTGAAGATATTGACTTTGACAGTTTCTTCAAACATAAATTTTTAAACGTAAAGTTTAAGCCTGACTACACGAGAAAAACCGATGATTTGTATGCTGCTTATGATTTTATAGACAAACATAAATTAAATCTAAAAAATGTACAAAAAGCACATTCTATTTTAAGTTCAAAATTGCTTCCCAAAAACCAACAAGGATTTATCCGCACAAATCCGATGTTCGTAATTAATAGCGATGATAAAATTGAATATGTTGCAGCAAACCCCGGAATTGTAAAAGGAGAATTAATAAAATTGTTTGATGATATTGAAGAATTAATAAGTATAGAATTAAATCCATTTGAAGTATTTTATTATGCTTCATTAATTCATCTCGTTTTTGTAAAAATACATCCATTTCAGGATGGAAATGGTAGAACTGCACGATTAATGGAAAAATGGTTTTTAATTGAGAAAATAGGACAAAAAGCAACTTCTGTCCAATTGGAGAAAAACTACTATCGAAAATTAAAAAATTACTATTCAAATATAAAAAAGCTAGGACTAGAATACGAGGAATTAGATTATAGCAAAAGTCTGGATTTTTTGTTAATGACTGTCTCTGGAATTGATAAATAATATATTATGAAACGAATATTACTTTACATTTTGATTTTTTTTAGCATTTCATCAGCTTTTTCTCAGGAGAAGATTGAAGTTGATAAGAATTATGAAAAAGGAACACTTGTAGATGGCTACAAAGAAGGTTTATGGTCTTACTATGATAATGACACCTTAAAAATCCAGATTGACTATTCAAAAGGAACACTTTTATTTCTTGCAAAAGATACAAGTGAATATGCTATTTTGACTGATAATGGATGGGAAATGTCTAAACTTGATGTATATCCTCATTATCTTGGGAGTAACAATGAAATCAATAAAATACTTTATACTAATTTGAGGTATCCTATAAATGCATCGATAAAAAAAATAAGGGGTACTGTATTGTTAGGTTTTGAAATAAATCTGCAAGGAAAGGTTGAAAATATTAAAATAATCAAAGATATCGGTTATGGATGTGGTGATACCGTACTAGAAGCGTTTAAAAAAGTGCCAAATTATTGGCTTGTGGCTCAAAAAGGGAAAAAGCAATATAAATCCAGATATATTATACCGGTGCATTTCAAAATAAGTAAAAAGAATGGAGCGAAATTAACTTTTAAAAAAGATACTAAAAAAGAACTAAAAAAACTGGCAAAAGCAAAAGAAGAACATTCTCCTGCAAGATATTTTCCTGAAATTGTTATTACTTCCATTGGTGTAACCAGATCTAAAAAAATAATAGGTTATAAAACGAAAAGAGAAAGATTAAAAAGATTTCCTAATACCAGAAACAAAATCTATAGATAGCTTAACTCGCATTATTGGAGGTTAAAATATATACAACGAGTATTTTATTCCATATCTGAATCTCAAATTTGTTCGTCTGGTATAATTTTCAATTGAATCAAAGTTATACGACCCGGTATTTATGTCAAATTTAAATTGATAAAACAAAAAACAAAATGTATGATAAAGACAAATAGCTAACTAATCGATAAGATTTATGAACTAAAACTAAACAGATGCTTACCTTTGCTTGTATTATATGTTATAAAATCAAGTACAATGTTTAAAAAAATATATAAGTTTTTCTTTTCAATGCCTTTTGCCGGAATTTTGATGTTAGCTTTAGCTGCTGCCATGGCTGTGGCTACTTTCATAGAAAATGATTATGGGACAATGACAGTTCAAAAAGTAATATACAAATCCTGGTGGTTTGAATTGCTATGGTTTTTGTTTGGAGTTTCACTTATAGCCAATATTATTATTTTCAAACTATACAGAAA
>JALVAD010000360.1 GCA_027011385.1 Saprospiraceae bacterium
AATTAAATGCCTACTTGCTAAGAGTTTTATTATTATTTCAATGATTCTAATTGGTAATTCTGCCTTTGGGAAACATATTGTTGGAGGCGAAGCTAGTTATAAACTAATTTCATCCGATAAAAAGATTGGAGGAAATGCGACCTATCAAATCAGATTTATTATATATAGAGATGCAAAAAGCGGTGGAGGAAATTTTGATAATCCGGCTTTTTTTGGTGTGTTTAAAAAAGTTGACGATGATTGGATCTTTTACAATAGACAAGATATAACAATAAAAAATAGAGCTAATATTAGAAATGTTACTAATCCTTGCTTAGTCGCTCCAAAAGAAATTCAATATGAAAAAGGAGAATATGTTTTTAATATAACTCTTCCTATTATTAAAACCTCTTATAGAATAACATACCAAAGATGCTGTAGAACCAATTTTATAGTAAATATCTATGCACCCGAATCTACTGGTGCTACCTATTCTGTTGATATTACTCCGGAAGCCCAACTATTGGGAAATAGTAGTCCACAGCTTACAGAATTCCCTCCGACTGTACTTTGTGCGGATACATATTTTAAATTTGATCATTCTGCAAAAGATCCTGATGGAGATTCATTGGTTTATGAATTTTTTAATCCTTTAAATGGTGGTGGTTTAGCAGGAAGTACTCCGGGAACCCAATCCCAAAGAAACAATTGTAATGGAATTATTCCTTTACCGGATAATTGTCCTCCTCCATATCCAACAGTTAATTTTAACCCCCCATATTCTTTTAATGAGCCAATTAAAGGAAATCCTGCTATTAAACTAGATAGATATACCGGATTTTTGTCGGGAAAACCCATTGGATTCGGCCAATATGTAGTTGGAGTTAAAGTAAAAGAATATAGAAATGGTGTTTATATTGGTTCAGTTAAAAGAGATTTTCAGTTTCAGGTGACCACTTGTTCCCCAGCAGTAAATGCTGTTATTGATAAGGCTAATCAAGTAGATGTGGATGAGTTTGAACTTTTTGGCTGTGGATTGGATACATTTACTATTAAAAATATAAGTTTTTATAAAAATAAAATAAAAACAGTTTATTGGGAATTTGATATTGATGGTCAAAAGGTGACCGATACCGATTGGGATGCAACTATTGCTTTTCCTGATACAGGAGTTTATTACGGTAAATTGGTATTAAATAAAGATATAGAATGTGAAGATTCTGCCGATATAAAAATCAGGATTTTTCCTGGTATTGATGCAGATTTTGATTATTCTTTTGATACATGTAATGTTGATTCTGTCAGGTTTTTTGATAAATCAGTTTCCGGAGCAGGACCAATCCAAAAATGGAACTGGATATTTGGGGATGGGAATAAATCAGATTTGACTAATCCCGTAAACTTTTTTGATAATCCGGGAAAATATAATAGCCGTTTGATTGTAGAGGACATCAATAAATGCAAAGATACTACCTTTTCTTTAATCAAATATTTTCCATTAGCTGAAAAAATTGATTTCGAACCATCTGTCTATTCCGGTTGTACTCCTTTATTGGTAAATTTTAGTAATAGTACAGTGAACTTCACAGATGAATATCAGATTTTATGGGACTTTGGTGATGGAGAAACTTCAGCTGTATATAGCCCTTCACATATTTTCAAGGATTCAGGCATATTTGATGTGAATATCAAAATAACTTCTCCTTGGGGATGTACATTAGAAAGTAATAATATCTCGATGATTGAAGTTAAAAAGAGTCCAAAAGCTGATTTTACCTATAGTCCTGTGAATCCTAATATTATTTTTCCAAAAATAAGTTTTATAAATAATTCTAGATTTAGTCGAAATTATCAATGGGAATTTGGTACAGGTGATATTAGCAATGAATTTGAGCCACAATATACATATAGAGATACTGGATTATTCAAAATTTTATTAATAGCAATAGCCAATAATAATTGTGCGGATACCGCCTACAAATCCTTATTTATTAATTCTGATATTACTATTTTTTTTCCAAATGCATTTACTCCTAATGGAGATGGAACCAATGATGAGTTTTTTGGGAAATTATTATATCCGAATTTTATAAAGAATTATGTGCTTAGAATTTGGGACAGGTGGGGAGGCTTAGTTTTTGAATCTGACGATCCTACGGAAACATGGTATGGTAGCAAATTTAATTCAGGAGGAATTCTTCCACAAGGAGTTTATGT
>JALVAD010000361.1 GCA_027011385.1 Saprospiraceae bacterium
GTAATTATTCCCAAATGAAAAAATGTTTATTATGAAACATTTATTGGCTTCAATCATCTTCTTTATAGTTTTTAGTAACGCCTATAGCCAAAATTACTATGTACCGAAATACAAGATTACTTCAATAAGAGATTCTACCTATATTAATTTAAAGAAAGAAAAAGAAAATTTGAATTTGGAATTTTTACATTTTGCTGATAATATTTTGTACAGAAATACTGAGGTGGAATCTATCAAAAATTTAATTCTCAAAATTAAAGCAGGAGATAAAGAGTCGGTTGTAACAATTGTCCAAACAGATTCTATAATAAAACCAGTTCTGCTCAGAAATAACTTATCCCCCAATACTCTATTAAACTTCACAAAAAGATATCAATCGATAATTGATCACGAATTTTGGTATCAAAATATTAGTCGTGCCATAGAATGTCCAAAAAGAAAACACGGCATCCCTTGGAAAAAAATCAGAGAATTCAAAAAATACAAAATTAAAAATGGTGATAAAATATTAGAAATTGGAAGTGGAACATTGCAATTTGGCTATATAATCGGGAGAAAAAGAAAAAATTGCCAAATTTACCTCAATGATACATATAAAAATGCATTAGATCGTATGTACATTGGAATCAATATCGATGATGGAGTATTAAGCAAAAATATCAATAAAAGAAAAAACAAATATTTCTTAGTTCAGGGTAGAGAGACATCTACAGGAGCTGAAAATATCATTTTTGATAAAATCATAATCAGGAATTCTTTCCATTGTTTTTCTCATAAAAAAGAAATGCTGGAATCAATAAAAAAATCAATGGACAAAAACACTATACTGATTATCAAAGATCGGTTTATAAAAAAAGAAACCACGGATACAAGTGATTACCCATCAAACGTACTTGAAGAATGCCCTGATTTGTATAAAAAAGAATTTGAAGATATCTTATCAGAAAACGGATTTGTCAATATCTATTCCAAAAGACTTAAAATCAAATCAGGTAAGTACTATTGGTTATACAAATTCAAAAAAAAGATTCCCTAGCGTTTTTCGCCAAGAGGTCAAAGACACTTTGGCTCAAGTTGGAGGGAATAAAATTGTCACATCTCCCTTTAAGGGTTGGGGCGAAATGGGACAAAAAAGAAAAATTGTAATATATAGAAACTGTATCACCAAGATGTATGACGCTATCTGGAGGTATTAGTGAAATAGGGATAATGAAACTGAAATTCAATCCATTGCAATTTTCTCGGTGTTCATTATCAGGGATTAGGGGACAAGCAATTGACATGAAACCTATAACAAATAAAAACAATAGTTTTTTCATAATTTTACGTTGAAAAATAACAGTCTATCTTAATTTGAGATAGACTTATGATTATATTATTAAAATCCATAAGAAGCAAATAATAAATGATAATCTGTTGGAGTTGCATTTACTCCTGGAGCAGCATTGTATGTAACTGAAAAATTTAGCACTTTATTTCTCCCTAATAATAATGTCGCCTGATACACGTTTGGTCAATATTTCTACATCATCTACATTGAGTTTTGCAATCATGCAAGAATCAAAATTATCATATGTGTCAATATGGCGTTTATTTGGTGTAGAATATTCAATAATGGAAATATAAAAATCAGGTTTATTGATTTCACCCCTTTGTACCCTCTGATTAGAAAATTTTAATCTTACAAGTACTCTACCGGATTATAGTCATGCATCAATTTGTACACGCTTTCGGCAATATCTTCAGCATTTGGTTTAGAAAAATAATCTCCATCACTTCCATATGGAGGTCTGTGGTTTTTTGCTGTTATTGTTATTGGTTTAGCATCCAAATATTCAAAAGCATTTTGGTCTTCCAAAATCTTTTTTAGAATATAAGAACTAGCACCACCGGGGACATCTTCGTCAACAACAATCAACTTATTTGTCTTTTTTATGGATTCCACAATGCTATGATTTCTGTCAAAAGGCAATAGCGTCTGTGCATCGATTAATTCAATAGATATATCCTTTTCTTTTAGTAAAATGATTGCTTTTTCTACTTCTCTAAGCGTAGAACCATATGAAACTATTGTTACATCTTTACCTTCTTGGAGTATTTCAGGGATGCCTATTGGGACGGTATATTCCCCTAAATTATCGGGCATTTTTTCTCTTAGCCTATAGCCATTTAGGCATTCGATTATGATAGCAGGATCATCGGATTTAAACATAGTATTGTACATTCCAGCTGCCTGTACCATATTTCTTGGCGTTAATATATATATACCTCTAAGTGAATTGATAAGCATTCCGAGCGGAGAACCTGCATGCCATATTCCTTCAAGCCTATGCCCTCTGGTACGAATTATAGCCGGTGCCATTTGTTTGCCCCCGGATCTATACCTCAATGTTGCCAGATCATCAGATAGGGGAGAGTGTCCATAAATAAGGTAATCCAAATATTGTATTTCGGCAATTGGTCTAAATCCTCTCATTGCCAATCCTATCGCTTGTCCCATTATAGTCCATTCTCTAATGCCCGTATCAAAAATTCTGTCTTTTCCATATTTAGTTTGCAAGCCCGAAAACCCTTGGTTTACCCCGCCTATCATTCCAACGTCTTCTCCAAAAGCTATAAGTCTATGGTCTTGATCAAACTTTTTATCAAAGAAAGTATTTAAGATTTTATGTCCTGGAATTGACTCAATTTTTTCAGAATATATTTTTTTTACTTCTTTGACTTTTAATGCTGAATTTTTTGAATTACTGTAAAGATCTGTATGGTATTTTTGGTTGGCGGAATCAAAACTTTTTTCAATAAATTTTTCCAGCAACAGTATGTTTTTAGAGTTTTTGCCGGATAGATGAAATTTTAGTTTTCTAGCATTTTTTACCACATGATGAAAAAGAGGGTTGATTGTGGATTTTAGCTCACTCAGAAGACTTTTGATATTGTTGTCATTTGGAAAATCCTTTAAGAGCAGTTTGTAGATATTTGTTAACTCCGTCATCTCTTCTTTTACATCAGAAATGAGATTATTCCAAGATTCTTTTTTCTTTTGATTGACATATTCCTTTGCTTTTGATTTTAGAGTGCTGATTGTTTCTTCATCGGCATAATTATTTTCAAGAATCCACTTTTTGAATAGTTTGATTGGATCATTTTCTTTTTCCCACAATAGTCTCTCCCTTGATTTGTACCTTTCGTGCGATCCTGAAGTAGAGTGTCCCAAAGGTTGTGTTACTTCGATGACATGTATCAATACAGGTACATGTTCTGTTCTGCATTTATCTGTGGCTTCTGTAAATGTTTTGATCAATCCGGCATAGTCACCGGCTTTAGCTTTGTACATATATATGCCATTGGAATCTTTTTCTTTCCTAAATCCCTCTAATGCTCTGGAAATATCACCTTTGGTCGTTTGTCTTTCTTTTGGTACGGAAATCCCATATCCATCATCCCAAACAACAACGGCAAGAGGGACTTCTTTTACCGCTGTAGCATTCATTGTCTCCCAAAATGGACCTTCGGATGTGCTTGCATCACCGATAGTAGCAAAACAAATCTCTTGACCGTTTTTTGAAAAGTTCTCGATATTATCTATGCCATCAATATCACGATATTTTTTTGATGCCAATGCTAAACCAAAAGCTCTTGGCATTTGTCCTGCAGTTGATGATATATCTGCGGATATATTGTATTGTTCTGTGTGTCTTGTCCAGTTCCCGTTTTTATCGATAAATGCTGTTGCAAAATGATTGTTCATTTGACGTCCTTTGGAAAAAGGATCTCTTTTGGAATCCGCATAAAGTTGTGCGAAAAAATCATTGATAGTATATAGACCTTTACTAAACATAAATGTTTGATCTCTATAATATCCAGCTCTGAAATCACCAGGCTTAAATGCTTTTGCCATAGCTAGTTGTGCAATTTCTTTTCCGTCTCCAAGTATTCCGAATTTTGCTTTTCCTGATAAAACCTCCTTTCTTCCTGCAATGCTTGCTTCTCTACTAACCATGGCTACCCACAAATCTTTTAAAATATCATAATTTTCTTTATTAGTATTAATTTGAGCGAATGTATCAAAATCCAGCATAGTAAATTTGAGTTTAATTTGTTTTAAAAGGTCTGCAAAAGTACAATATAATTTTTAATTATTCTAAATAACAGCTATCTATGTTTATGTTTTGGATAATATATGCGGAGCTAGCATTAGCACAACCCCTTTCCCTTGCTATGGGAAGTGTCGGGGATGGGTTCTGGTTTAATGTCTAAAATATCAATTTTTTGCTATTTTGAATATTTCACTATTTTTAATAATATAATAAAATATACAAATTAAAGTGGGGAATACCTCAGTATAAATTGCATAAAAAAAGGCTGCCTTTTTCAGACAGCCTCTCCATTTTTTAACTATAAATAAATATTATTCACTTACTTCTTCATAGTCTACATCTGTTACGTCGTCATCTCCTTTGCCGCCTTGGTCATTTGTTCCATTATTTGCTCCTGCTCCTGCATTTGAATCTTGACCTTGAGCTCCTTCTGCTCCTTGATACATTTCTTGACTTGCAGCTTGCCAAACTTCATTCAATTTAGCTGTAGCTGTTTCTATTTTTGCCAAATCTTGTGCTTTATGCGCTTCTTTTAACTCTTCAAGGGCGGATTCTATACCAGCTTTTTTATCAGCAGGGACTTTATCGCCATATTCTTTCAACTGTTTTTCCGTTTGGAAAATCAATCCGTCAGCAGCATTCAATTTATCCACTTTTTCTCTTTCTAACTTATCTGCTTCAGCATTAGCTTCAGCTTCCTTTTTCATTCTTTCGATTTCAGCATCTGTTAATCCGGTTGATGCTTCGATACGTATATGTTGTTCTTTTCCTGTCCCTTTGTCTTTTGCGGTAACTTTTAGTACACCGTTTGCATCAATATCAAATGATACTTCAATCTGAGGAGTTGCTCTTGGTGCAGGAGGAATACCGTCTAAGATAAATTTGCCGATGCTTCTGTTATCTTTTGCCATTGGTCTTTCACCTTGGAAAATATGTATTTCTACAGATGGCTGATTGTCGACAGCAGTTGTATATGTTTTTGTTTTCTTTGCAGGAATAGTTGTATTTGCTTCAATTACTTTATCAAATACACCCCCCATTGTC
This sequence comes from Saprospiraceae bacterium, assembly GCA_027011385.1. Classification (GTDB taxonomy): domain Bacteria; phylum Bacteroidota; class Bacteroidia; order Chitinophagales; family Saprospiraceae; genus JADJGA01. Next base: position 5,142 of record JALVAD010000361.1, read on the forward strand.
TCGATTCCTAATGATAATGGTGTAACATCAAGCAATAATACATCTTTTACATCACCGCTCAATACACCGCCTTGGATTGCAGCACCAAGACCAACAACTTCATCAGGATTGACCCCTTTGTGTGGCTTTTTGCCAAAAATCTTCTCTACAGTTGCTGCTACTAATGGTACTCTTGTTGATCCACCTACCAAAATAATCTCATCGATGTCACTTTTGTTCAATCCGGCATCTTTAAGAGCAGCTTGACAAGGAGCCATGGTTCTTGAAACCAAATCGCCTATTAATTGCTCAAATTTCACTCTGCTCAATTTTGTGACTAAGTGTTTTGGCACTCCATCTACAGCTGTAATATAAGGTAGATTTATATCTGTTGTTGTTGAAGATGATAATTCTATTTTAGCTTTTTCTGCAGCTTCTTTCAATCTTTGAAGAGCCATTGGGTCTTTTCTGAGATCGATATTTTCAGATTTCTTAAACTCATCTGCCAACCAATCAATAATTGCCTTATCAAAGTCGTCTCCACCTAAGTGAGTATCTCCATTTGTTGATTTTACTTCAAATACACCATCTCCCAAATCAAGGATTGATATATCGAATGTACCTCCACCAAAATCGTACACAGCTATTGTTTGGTCTCCATCTTTTTTATCCAACCCATAAGCAAGAGCTGCTGCTGTTGGTTCATTAATTATCCTTTTTACTTCCAATCCTGCAATTTTACCTGCTTCAATTGTCGCCTGTCTTTGAGAATCGTTGAAGTATGCAGGCACAGTTATGACAGCTTCTGTAATGGTTTGTCCTGTAAATTCTTCAGCAGTTTTCTTCATCTTTTGAAGAATCATTGCAGAGATCTCTTGAGGAGAATATTCTCTATCTCCAATCTTAATTCTTACAGTATCATTAGAACCTTTTACTACTTCATAAGGTACTTGATCTATTTCGTTTTTTACTTCGGAATACCTTCTCCCCATAAATCTCTTTATAGAAGCAATAGTCCTTTGTGGATTTGTGATTGCTTGTCTTTTTGCTGAATCACCAACCTTTATTTCTCCATTTTCAAGAAATGCGACTACAGAAGGGGTTGTTCTTCTTCCTTCCTCATTTGTGATAACTACAGGCTCTTTACCTTCGATAGTTGCAACTACAGAATTGGTAGTTCCTAAGTCTATTCCTATTATTTTACCCATTTTTATATGTTTTTATTATTTACAAATTTTCAAATTACTCTTACATATTATCAATAGTCATACCAACAGAAATTATTGTCAAAAATGACAAAAAGCTATGACAAATATTAAGAAAAATACTAATTTGATATTTTGTAGTCTGTCAAAATGGCGTTTTATTGATGATTTTCTAGATGAATCCCCAATCTTTCATCCATTCGTCATTGTAAAACTTACTTAGGTATTTTGCTCCATTATCAGGAATAACTGTCACTATTACAGCCGGTTCTTTGAGTGTTTTTGCCAATTCCAATGCACCCCAAACATTTACACCACCTGTTCCTCCTCCAAAAATACCTTCTTCTTTTGCCAGTTTTCTAGCCATTCCAAAAGCTATTTTGTCATCGAATTGAAACATTTCATCTACTATTGAAAAATCCATTGCTTTTGCAATATGATCCTCTCCAATACCTTCCACTTGATATGAGCAACTACCTTCTGTATTTATCTTTCCTGTCTTGAAATACTCATAATAAATAGAACCAATGGGATCTGGCATAATGACTTTAATATCCGGATTTTGTTCTTTTAGGTATTTGCCAACTCCACTTATAGTTCCTCCAGTACTTCCTGAAGCGACAAAGTGGGTGACTTTACCTTCTGTTTGTTCCCAGATTTCAGGGCCTGTTGAAAGATAATGAGCTTCCGGATTTTTAGGAGAGTCGTATTGATCCAATCTAAAACTGTTTGGTATTTCTTTTGCCAATCTTTTGGCAGTATTGACATAATGATCCGGTGAGTCAGGCGCAGCAGAAGTAGGTGTGACGACTATCTCTGCTCCAAAAGCTTTTAGTGCATTTTGTTTTTCTATACTGACTTTATCAGGCATTGTCAAAATAGCCTTATATCCTTTCAATGCAGCAGTCATAGCCACCGCAGCTCCGGTATTACCGGAAGTATTTTCTACAATCGTTCCTCCGGGTTTAAGTAAACCTCTTTTTTCAGCATCCTCGATTATATGCTTTACAATTCTGTCTTTGACAGATCCGCTTGGATTGAAAAATTCCAATTTGACATATATATCGATATGAGGATAAGGATTAATTTTTTGTAATTTAACTAAGGGAGTGTTCCCTACGGTATCGATTAAATTATAAGCTTTCATTTGTATGTATTTATATTAGGTGCGCAAAGGTATAAAGTTCTAAGTGGTTTTTGTTAAATGGTGAAAAATATTTTAAGTTTTGATCTTAATATGGTATGGTTTTGATGTACTAAACTAAGTGAGAATGTAGTCTAAAGGATACGAAATTTTTCTTTTTTCTTCAAAAATTATCAGGGGTAAATAAATTTTTAGTGCATTTCATTTTTTTGCATTTTCGAGACTTTGGTTAAGTAAAATCAAATAGCTTACTTTGAATCTTAGAAGCAAAAGCTTAAAAAATACCGTAGATTAAGAGCCGTCACAACTCCCTTCCCTTGCTAAGGGAAGGGTCGGGGATGGGTTCTTGCATCCGAATTATCAACTACTTAGTGATGGGGTTAGATG
>JALVAD010000362.1 GCA_027011385.1 Saprospiraceae bacterium
GCTATATATATCCGTAAGTTCTTCTATTATTTTGCTCAAAGGTTTACCTGCACCATGACCTGACTTTTTATCAATTCGTATTAAGACCGGCTTATTCCAATCTTGCTTTGATTGCAGTTCAGATATAAATTTAAACGAATGTGCAGGCACTACCCTGTCATCATGATCAGCAGTAATGACCAATGTCGCTGGATATTTAGCTTGTTTGACATTGTGGACAGGAGAATATTTTATAAGATATTCAAATTGATCTTTTATATCACTTCTTCCATAATCTCCAGCCCATGCCCAACCAATAGTAAATTTATGATACCTCAACATATCCAATACCCCAACTTCAGGTAATGCAACAGCAAATAAATCTGGTCTTTGTAAAAGAGTCGCACCTATTAGCAATCCTCCATTTGACCTTCCTTCAATGGCGAGGTAATCAGGTGATGTATATTTATTCTCTATCAGATATTCCGCAGCTGCAATAAAATCATCAAATACATTTTGCTTATTCTCCAAAATTCCGGCTTCATGCCATTTTTCACCAAATTCTCCACCTCCTCGAATATTAGCAATAGCAAATATTCCATTTTTTTCTAAAAACAATAATCTTGAAGCGGAAAATGATGGTGTAATTGAAATATCAAAACCTCCATATCCATAAAGCAATGTAGGATTCTTTTTATTAAACTTTAAGCCTTTCTTATAAGTGATAAACATAGGTATTTTTGTCCCATCTTTACTCTTATACCATTTTTGTACTGTCACATATTTTTCCGGATCAAAATCAAGCTTAGGCTTTTTAAATAATTTAAGCTTGAGTCCCTCTGTATCAAATTCATAAACTGATGAAGGAAATAAGAAAGAGGTAAACATTAAAAAAGCTTTCTTACTTTTTCTTTCACCACTAATAGCAGATACAGTGCCTATTCCCGGAAGGCTCAACTCTTTTAAAAACTTACCATTAAGGTCAAAAACTTTAACCAAACTAAAAGCATTGTGTAAATACGTAACTATTATTTTATCAGAGATTATTTTCACGGATTGGATAGGATCCTCACTTTCTTTAACAATAACCGACCAATTATTTTTATCCAATTTTTTTGTATCAATTTTGATGATTTTTTTATTTGGAGCTTGTCTATTAGTTAATATATATAGATTATCACCAATATTGGCTATGAAATTAAAATCCGATTTGAAATCAGATATTATTTGTGATTCAGCCAATTTTTTTTGTTGCAAATCAATAAAACTAAAGGAATTTCCACTTGTAGATTCAACTTGGTTTAGGATTAAATACCGCTCATCCTCACTTGTCCTTGCATATATATTTCTATTGGGATGTTCATTGTCTTCATACCAAATCATATCATACCTCTGGGAAGATCCCAATTTGTGAAAGAATAATTTATGATTAGTATTTTTTGTACTGAGATTATCATCATCAGATTCAGGGTATCTACTGTAAAAGAAGCCATCTTTATACCAAGACAGTCCGGAAAATTTAATCCATTTTACCGAATCTTTTAGCACCTTACCCGTTTCCAGATTCATAATATAAGCAGTATTCCAATCAGCACCGCTTTCAGCAACCATATACCCAAGATACTTACCATCATGACTAAAACTAATAGTACTTAACGCTTTGATTCCATCATTTGAAAAAGTATTTGGATCAAGTATAACTTTAATGCTTTTACCAGTCGAATCAACTTCATAAAATACAGATTGATTTTGCAGTCCCGAATTCTTAAACATATAGCTTTTACCATTTTTAAACCTTGGCAAGCCAAATTTCTCGTAATCGACCAATCTTTCCAACCTTTTTTTGATACTATCTCTAAAAGGTATTTTGGAAAGATAATCTTCTGTAAATTTCATTTGACGATTAATCCAATTTCTTGTATCTGTTGATTTTTCATCTTCTAACCATCTATAAGGATCTTTGACAACTGTGCCAAAAAAATCATCGACCGTATTTGTTTTTATAGTTTCGGGGTAAGTTGAATTTTCAACTTTATTATTCATTATCTGTTCTTTTGTTTTGCATCCTAAAATTCCAATGATAAAAACACCAATAATCATAGCTATTTTCAAATTCATCTGACTTTAGTTTAAGAAAATATTAACTGAAATTTCATTTTTCTAATAGTATCTTTTCAAGTATTTGTCATATACAGTGTAAGCA
>JALVAD010000363.1 GCA_027011385.1 Saprospiraceae bacterium
AGGCGATATCATCAATTTTCACTATTTCCAATGAATCACCTTTGTTTATCAAAAAACGAGACTTATATGATTTTTGAGAGGTGGAAATTGAAGAAAGCAATTTATCAATATCAATATTTGAACTTTTAGAAGAATAAGTACTCTTAAGCCTATTGAATTTATCAATACTTGTTTTTAGTTTTGTAGCGTCAATCGGTTTCAACAAATAATCAATACTGTTTATTTCAAATGCTTTTAGTGCATATTCATCATATGCTGTAGTAAAAATAATCGCGCTATCGATTTGAACTTTCTGGAAAATATTGAAACTCAAACCATCTGAAAGATGTATATCCAAAAAGATCAAGTCGGGTTGAGGATTATTTTTAAACCAATTCACTGTACTGTCGATGCTATCCAAAATAGTCAATATCTCAATTTCAGAATCAATTTCCAATATCATACTCTTAAGCCTTTCCGCTGCTCTATTTTCGTCCTCAATTATTATTACATTCATTATTTCTAATTCTGATTTTGGAAAATAAACTTATTTGCATATCCCCAAAACGCAAAAATAACCCATTTGGGTGGGTTTTAAGAATTAGTTTATATATAATTTTGTATTAAAATAAAAAACTTATGGAAATAGCAAATTTAAATAAAAACAACAATGGTACTGATATCTGGGAAAAAAGAACGAATACTTTTCAATCATTTTTAAATAATCGACTGATTGTATCTGTATCCAAATCAATTCACATGCTTGAACTTGATTCAATAGTTTATCTAAGTGCAGAAAGTAATTATTGCAATATTATAATGAGTGATAATAGGACAATCCTGAGTTCAAAAACTTTAAAATTCTATGAGATGCTACTTGTCGACAAAGGATTCCTAAGAGTGCATTCCGGTTTTTTGATAAATTTAAACAGAGTCTCAAAGATTTGTAAGAAAAATGGCTTCAATATACAAATGGATACCGGAAAAATTATTCCAATCTCTCTAAGTTATAAAAATAATTTGTTTAGGTTTTCATCAATAAACAATACAGGACTTTAACCCTAATTATTGCACCAAATCATAATTTTATATCAATATCCTTCAATGTGAGATGTGTACCGTTATCTTTGACCTCCTTGGCGAAATCAAGTATAGTCATTTTTTGAAATTTGTCTTGAAGTTGCTCCTTGAATGGAGCTACGATATGGTGAATGGGACAAGGGTTCTCATCACTACATACAGGAAGTCCTAAGAAACACCCTTCAAAAATATCTTTATTATCAATAGCGATTATAATATCATCGATATGTTTATTAAGATTTTTTTCACTCATATAAAAACCTCCTTTTGGTCCTTTTGAAGAGGATACAATATTTGACTTAGCTAATTTTTGCAATAATTTTGCAATAAAAGCATCAGGCATATCCAAACTATTGGAAATGTCTTTACCATTGAGTTTTTCCCCTGTATCGACCTTTTCAGTCAGATACAACACAGCTCTAATTGCGTATTTCGCAGCGTTTGTAAGCATAATATTTATTTAATTATTTCCACAAATCTTTTAATGCGTCTTTTACTTTATTTTTCGCTTTCTTCTTTTGTTTCTCCAATTCTTTTTTGGCTTTTTCTTTTAACTCTTTCTCTTTATCTTTTGCTTTTTTCTTAATTCTCTCCTTAGTTGAATCAATCACTTCATTAGCTTTTTTTTCTGCCTCTTTTTTCTTATTCTCCACCTCATTTTTTATTTCCTTTTTGGTCTCGTCAATCTTATTATCAATTACTTCTTTGCCTGATTTACCTGAAGCCCCCACAAACTTAACACCAATTTTGGGTTTATTGTATTTCCCTGTCAAAGTAATATCCAAATTTAGAATTGCTCCAACATCTATGTCTATTCCCTTTGACTTTGCTTGTGACGTGATAAAATCTATTCCTTTATTCAATCGATTTCCACCGGGCAATTTACCGATTTTAGATTTTGGTATTTTTGCGTGAATGATATAGGCTATTGTTTTGTCGAGTTTATTTGTCCCGGATATATTGAATTTCATATCATCATATTGATAATCAAAAGGATTAACCTTAACTGTGCCATCAACAATTTCAAAACTATTTTTTGTATCCTTAATTTCCATATTGTCCAAAGAATTTATCTGAAGTTTTGAAGCCAAATTATTAAGTCCGGGATAATTCTTGATATATGCATTGATAGTATGAATAAGTCCTTTGGCTGTTATACTTGAAAAATCAGGTAAAAACCCGTCTGAAAGCCTGCCCTTGAAACTAATGTCAGCATTAAAAACACCTCTGATAAATTCAGATAAAGGAGCAAGTGTTTTGAAACTGACAACCGATTTGTACATCTCTTCATATCTCATTTTTGACATTCTATATCTGATGTCAAATTCCGGTTTTTTATCGGATGGAGTAGATAAAATACCATCAACTATCATTGTGCCTCCCATTCCCTGTGCATTGAAATTATTGAAGCTAATCGTTTGGTTTTTTATATTCAATTTTCCTTGAAGATTTTTTAGATTTTTACCGGTATAATTGACTTGAGAAATATCAGTATTAATAGTTAGATCCATCTTATCAGGTACAGTAAAATCTTCTTTTTTAGAAGATTTTTTTTGATTTGACGAACCTTCAACCATAAATTTATCCATATCAAAATGAGGTGAATTAATACTTAATGTACCATTTAGAGTTTTGTCCTGCAAAATCCACGACAAAATATTATTCAATTTACCCTTAATGCTAAGTTTACTATCAGATAATATAAGATTCTGATTATTTATCGTAAGAGTATTTTTGGAGTATTGACCATTTAGGCTCATATCCCTGATATCATAGTCTTCATAATACAATTTCCCAATTTCATAGCCAAATGTTACCTTCAGTCTGTCTTTTAGAAAGTCTAAATTACCTTCTTCTTCTTTTGAATTATCGTTTTGGCTCGTGTTATCATCGTTCATCCATTCATTTGCATCAAAAACTTGACTTTCTCCTGATATATCTAGGTCAATTGATTTGTTTTTGGAAAAATAGTTCAATGGTTCTAGTATCGCTATTTTCCCACTGATATCCGACTTTCCTGCCATCATTTTCAGATTGTTGATATCAATTTTATGGTTTGTAAAATCGAGTTTAGCATCATTTATTTTGATTAAAGGGAATTCTGCATAAGTCATAGATAAATTATCTATATCGGCTTTACCGCTAAGTTTTTGATATGATAAAGTCTTGTTGAATTCAAAGATTAAATCAGTAGCTATTTTTCCATCCAAATCATTGATATTTTCCACAGGAAAAGCATTGGATAAAGCACCTAGATTTAATGTTCCTTTAAATTTTCCTTTGCTCATTGGATTATCAAGGATGTTCTTTATATTCAAAACCATTTCCATTTTCTCATCGCCTGTTTTGAAAGTCATCGGTAAGATTGAAACAACGGTATTGTTCAATGATTCTCCTGCTTTATTGATACTGATATTTGCATTTATGTCTTGAATTGGGAGGGGCATATCAGGATATTTTATATAGCCATTTTTAGCTTTGATATCCAGATTAAAATCAGGGTATATTTCTTTATCAAAAAAGTATTTTCCCTTTATGTTTCCCGTAAAACTAAAGTTGCCTTTTGCATCGACAGAAGTATAATCCTTAGTAAAAGCATTTGGTATGATAGAAAATATCTCTTTGAAACTATTACCAGGAGCTTTTATATTGAAATCAATATCAGCATATTCATCATCGATATGAAATTGCCCTTCGGACACAAGTTTCAAATCGTTTAGTTTAAGCGTATTCTCTTTGATTTTGAATATCATTTTATTCAAATCCGTATCAAAATCGATATCCCATTTTATTTTAGCATTTTTGAGGTAATGCATATCGCCTGATTTAAAACTAAATCCGTCAATATCTGTCTTTGTTTCCAAATCAAAAACCACATCCTTAAAATCACCCTTTCCTTGATGATTGAGATTCGATATTTCTACTGTTTTATCGGATTGTAAATCTCGATATCTGATTTTTGCATTGACAACAGAATAGCTTTCTAATCCTATATCTTTAATCTTTGATTTTTCATCGTTTGAACTATCGGAATTTTCCTTGATAATATCATAATTTGCTTTTCCATCAGGTAAAACGGTTATATTCATAATGGGATTAACCACAGAAAAGTCAGTTATCTTTATTTTATTTGAAAAGAGAGAGAGTATATCCATTTCTAGATTCACCTCTTTTGCAAAAAACAAACTGTCATTTTCAAATTCATCAATTCCTTTTATTCCTAAGTCGCTTATACTTGTACTTAGATTGGGAAAACTTTTTAAAAGAGAAATATCTACATCTTTAAATTCAACTTTTGCATTGATATTTTCGTTGATTTCTTTATTGACAAAAGCTTTTATATCGTCCTTGAAAAAATAGGGTAAAGCCAAAGCAGCGCCAAATAGCAGTAAGATAAATATCCCAATACCTATGAATATTCTTTTAATCAATGATTTTTTCTTTGGCTCTTTGATGTCTTTATTCATCGGCAACAAACTGTTTATTTATCTTTGAAAAAAGGTATTTCGCGTATTTTTCCAATAAAATATTCTTTCTCGATTATATCTGAACTCAATAGATTCTGAAAGGATTTGCGGGCATCTTTCAAATACCCAATTTTCTCGTAAATAACCGGAATTATATACATTGAATAAGCATAATGTTTACTCTTATTGAAATTGGATTTGTTCACGATATCAAGAAAAAATGGTAATGCGTGTTGAATATTTCCACTTCTGTAATAATTGATACCAATATCAAAATTATGTACTTCTTCATTGTATTTTTTACCCAAATGAATTCCCCTGATTGAAAAACAATTATCCATACAATTCTCTACTAAATCCAGAATTTTTATTGTATCGCTAATAGCGGGAAAAAATAATTTGAAATTGACAACCTGACCTGGAGAGCTAAATTTGTGCAAATCAGGACAATTTTCTATTCCTTCGGATTTTATCATATCAAACTTGATTCTCTTTCCGGGAATGGAGATAAAAACATCCTTATTTACACAGAAAAATCCATTTTCAACTTCGTTTTTTAAGGTCAAATAGAAAATTGTATATTCAGGAAATTTTTCAATTTTGGTTATATTCAATGTGGGGTGACTTTTGATATCCACGACGGGATTATCAATAGTCTGTGCATTGATTATTGAAGTCATCACAAAAAACAAAAGTATAATATAGTAATATTTAAGCATAGATTAATAGTTTGAGTATAAAACCGCTTTAATATACAATTTGGTATAAATAAGCTGTAAAATTGCAGTTTATTAACAAAACTTACCAACTCTCTTCAAAAGATTTTCCATTAGCCAAATCTTTTGTCAGTTCTATCAAACCTGCATGTTTGATAATACTTTTTACTTTTCTAACCCAGCTTTTTCTATAGTTATATGAATTCTTTTTTCCTCCTATTCCATTTATAAAAATATATGTGGTTTCTTTAGTCAATAGGGTTTTTTTACCATTTTTTTTGACGAGTTTATTCATCAGGTCAATAGTCTCTTTATAAGCTTTAATATTCTTTTCTTCATCTATAATCAATTGTATGAAGTCATTTATATTTTGAGCATAGGCATTACTTCTTTCTCTAGGGTGATATTTAAAGTAAGCTAAATTGTATTTAGAGCCTGCCAGTTTTCCCGGACGATAATCTTTTTTTTTGCTTTTGGGTCTGTTTTCCCAAACTAATTCATCATTATCATATTTGATTATTTCTAAAGAATCATAAAGTATTTCGCCTGTAGATTTTAGTTTTGGAAGTCTCAATGCAGGTAAAGTTGTGTCAGCTTTTCCCGCTCCCAAAGCTAGAATATTTCCTGTTATATGGCTTACATACCCCCTGTTCCATCCCGATTCTAGCCCTGTAATTGCGAGCATTGCTGCCGGAGGGATATTATGGTTTAAGCATATCTCGGTAGCTTTTTTAGCCATCATTTGGTACAATGCTGTTACGTGAGGATACTTTCTGAGTTTGTATTGAGATATTTTTTTACTAACTATAATTTCTTCTTTTGGTATATGAGCAAAATCGTATGTATCTGTATGATGTTCATATAAAAAATATGAACCTACAGCTAAAAATAATAGAGCAATTAAAAGCTTCAATTTCACAGGCGACTATTTGGGGTTAATAAAATTATTGTTTACTAGAAAATAGCATATTTGAATCTCATACTAAGATCGTAATTAAAGCCTTTTGAAATAATGGGTCTTGACAAATTAACACCTCCCCACTCATATTTCTGTATATAATTACCGTAATAAAAATATTTGTAATTGTTGTACAACATCAAAAAATTGATATCAAATCGTGCTCGTGGCGAAATATAATATGAAAAATTGTTTGCCCAATTAATAGCATAAAAGGAGTCAGTATCAATACTGTTATCTGATTTTAATGTATGAATAAGAGTAAAATTAAAATTAGAATAATAAGTGGTTCTTGAAGTGATATAATAGGAATAATTCACAAATATTGTTGGAAAAATTTTTAGTGAACTGTAGTCTTTAATATTTTCAGATGATGTTTTTGAATAGTCCAATCTTAATAAATAGCCAAAATCTAACTGATTGAAAATAGTCAGAGGTTTATAATATTGATTTCTAAATTCAATTCCCAATCCGTATAAATTCTCTTTTTTGGAGAATGAAATATTTTCTTGATCAATCAAACTGTAATGAGGAAGCAAATCTATTGCGATAATACTTCCGGCAAATCTCCTTGGATGTAAAAATCTGCTATATTCAAACACATCAGACATTGTAGTGAAATAGGATATATCACCGTTCGTAATCAAGCCTTTTTCCTGAATTATTTTATCGATTGCTTTTAGCCTTTCGATTCTTTTGATTCTGGAATCGAAGAATCGTGCATTTTTTATTTTTGAAACTGTCTCTGCAATAGATACAATATCTATATCGTCAGGGATTCTTTTAAGTCGATTTATTCTTGAAAACTCTTTAAGCATTCTTATGGTGGTCCAAGCATCAGTCACATCTTCTATTCTTCCATAGCCCATTCCTAAACCTATAGTCGTTCCCCAAAAATTGCCTTTGAAAAATTTATGATTATAAAAAGATTCAAATTGCTCTCCGTTATTTATACTCAAATCACTTTTAACGTCAATTTCAAAAAATCTTTTAGAGCCATTGTAAAACTTAAAATTATTATTCAAATTATAAGAAATTTCTAATCCGGTGTCATTTACTTTTTTCTGATTATCTTTATTTCTATAATTTTCCCATGCAACTCCAAGCTGGACCGTATTATTCCCTTTCATCTGAAGACGCGGACTATTCTTAAAAATTTTGTTATTCATAAAAAACATAAAAGTCAAACCTTTGTAATCTTCTTTTGATCGTATATCCCAGGTATTGCTTGTGGAATTAAGAATAAAATTCATATCAAGGCTTTTGTAATCTATTACCGGAAGAGCATATTTTTTTAAATCGAATTTATCAAATTCAGGGTGAAACCTCAATTCAATATCATTTGATTGGCTTATGACAGTATTATGAGCTAAAAACGACAATAGAATGATTAATAACAGGCTAAATTTTTTCATGTCTTCAATTTTTTGTTTTTAAATTGTCATATATAGTATTTTCTTGTAACACTATTCAAGACATAAATTTAGAAAAAAACTCAAAATATTAATATAAAAGCTTGTTTTATTTTTAAAAAATTTAATAAAAAAATCAAATAAAGCATAAAGGAATACTGTTAATTATACC
>JALVAD010000364.1 GCA_027011385.1 Saprospiraceae bacterium
TTCATCTCCTTCTGAAATTGCCCATGATATTTTATTATTAATTATCTGAAGCTTGGGTCTGTAGAATCTATTTTGAATAGTATCAAAGTCTTGAGAATTATCTTTTATTGTAATCGTATCATAAAAATTGTGTTTAGAATCTATCTCTTTTACTGCAAAATAAAAGAGCTTATTCTCAGCTTTTATAAACTTAGCAATATAAATCACTTCTGAATTTTTTACTAAATCTGCAATAGTCACTGGTCCAAGAGCTTTGGTTGCTGATTTCCCACTTCTGAAACTAAATAATATCAGTAATAATAATATTAATCTAATATATTTTACTTTCAAGTTCTGCAAAGTTTTGATATATTTAAAAGTTCTATTTTTCAATGTTTTTGTTTACAAAAAAAAATCTAATGCCTTACCTTATACGCAGAACAAAAATATATTTTCATTCCACTTTCCTTTTCTCCAAAACGAAATAATTATGTGTTTTGTGATATTTTAGCCGGTATTTCCCACAAGGTTGTTTTGCAACACAATGCAATTCTGTTAGCTATGGGCTTTAACCCGAATATCTACCAGAGCATATTCTACTTTAACACTTTGTATTACAGCTGATTTAACCATTTTTACGGATGGAAAATGTCGAATGTAGTTTACATGATACTTCAATAACCAAAAATGAGGAGTATCATTTTACCTTGGTCAATTTTCCAAAATGGATAGTATTATTTTCATCTTTAATAGCTACCAAATACAATCCGGTTTTCAAATTACTAATTTGATATTTACCATTGACGGATTCTAAATCAAAGCTTTGGCCCTTCATATTAATTACTTTCAAAGATTTAATATCAGAATATCCTTTTATCTTAAAATAATCTTTTGCAGGATTAGGAAATACCGGATTATACTTATCATTATTTTGTACTAAATCATCATTGGTATTAACCAAGTCACTATCAAAGCTGATAAAATAACCTGCTTGCAAATCATAAATTTCATCCTGAGCTTGAGTTTGAGTAGTAGTTAAAATATTACCCAAATCATTAAATTTAATTGTTCCGTTGTACTCACGTGCGCCAAAATCTCTGCTTTCTAATCGATTGATATTTCCGAGAGTGTCCATTTTTAACCACAACACATCCCTATTTGAAATTGTGTCTGAAGGATACCAACTTCCTGAAATATAAATATCATCACCCTTAGCTTTTACATCATTAAATTCAAAAATATATTCATCCTCAAAAAATTCATTCTCATCAAGGTAATTGAGGTCTGAATCATATCTTATTATCCTTCCAAATGGTAAAATATCAAATCCGGTTTCTTTTTCTTCAATTCTATATCCATCACATGCCATTATAATTTGATCCTTTTCATTATTATAACTAAGATTCATTCTATAGATACCTTCCCTTTTTGTATCATACAAAGCATATTTCAATTGATTGAAATCGGTATTTGTTTTAATAATTTCAATATTTTTATCTGAATTCATAAAGTAAAAATAGTATTCTCCCGATTTCCCGGGTAATATTCTGGTAGCTGCCGTAGTCTCATAAAATGAATCAAATAATAATTTTTCTTGTTTAAGAATTTGACCGGATGGATTTAGTTCAACCACAAAATTTTCGTATTTTTTATAATTGTAGGATGCACCGGTTAATAATAGATTTCCATTACTCAAAACAATACCATTATTAAATTCTGAATATCTATAATAACTGTCAAACGGGGTATAAATCTGTCTCCATATTTCCTTCCCTTCATTATTTACAGCTAAAATAAAAGGTAGATTTTTAAACCCACCATAATTATCCGGATTATTTGGGCTAAGAATGCCTATAAAAAACAGTTCACCATTTTCACTTCCTAATAAACTTCTAAAATAAAAATTCCCTTCTTTGAATACATAACTTTTTTGCCACAATAATTTTTGATTACCATTGGTTTTATTAAGAACTAATTGCTGCGGACTACCAAACTCATACGCATTATAAGCTAGAGAACTTGATCCATCTGCAGATAGGAATACATCTTCCATAAAATCATGACTATTCCCTTTGCCAAAAAGATAACCATTCTCAATAATAGTAAAAGGAGATATCGTATCTATAATCAATGAATCTTTTAAATTGTAAAAACCGGGTGATAGGATATAATTATTACCATTAGAT
>JALVAD010000365.1 GCA_027011385.1 Saprospiraceae bacterium
GTATAGCTCTTTGCTTGTCTTGTTTTATCTGTCATTTTGAACACACTCTCTTTTTAAAAGTATTTTAAGTTGTGTGTCCGGAATAGTATAGCCACATCATCATTACAACGGCTAATTGAAAATAAAATCTCGATATTAACCTGTTCATTTGAAACACTTTTATCTAAAGCGTTATTAATAAGTTGTGTTAAAAGCTTACATTTATTATTTTTTGAAAATTTTTTTCCAAGATAAGGATCAATAAAGATAATATGGTTAGATAATCGTAAAAGGTTTTCTAAAGCCTCATTCATGTCTTTGATCGTTCTAGGAACTAATTTCTGTGTTGGATGATTCCAAATATTTCCAGAAATTTCTTTATCATAGATATCATCTTGACTAAAGGTATATTCAGTAATATTTGATTCTTTTTCTTTATCATTTATAAAGATAAAATCAAACCGAATATTATTATCATTTTCTTTAATAATGTTTTCATACCAGGTATCATTCCCATCATATTTTGCATTTCTTCTTCTTATGTATGGTGAATCATTGATGGCCGATATTAACTCATCCAATCGCATTTTATCTATTTCAGTAAATTCCAAATCACCTGAACTTCTCAATATAGAGCTACGCCACTTTTGAAATTTTTGAATAATTGATGGAATTCGTGTGGTCCCCACACCAAAAGCATTTATAAATTCAGCATAATCTCTTTGGTTAGAAGCCCAATGTAAAATCAAATCAGGATCAATTGCATACTCATAAATCATTTACATCAATTCCTCACGACGCTCAGAAAAAAATCCGTTTGGCCACCGTTCAACAAAATCACCATCTTCAGTCGTTCTGAGATTTACAGGTACAAGCCTACAATTTATTAAATCAATATAGGTAATAGAAACATGTGATGGGTAAAGTGGTTCAGCTCTTTTAAAATACGTTTTTTCTCGGATATGACGTAACATCCGTAAAATAACATGCTCACTATGTGTTTCAATGAATATTTGATTACCATTTGAAAGAGCCCTTATAAACATAGTTGCCAGTTCGACTGTGGCTGCCGGATGCAAATGGAGTTCTGGTTGTTCAATAATTAATACCTTCTCTTCACTTTTTAAAGCCACAATAATAGGTAATGATTGAGATATACCAGTACCAACCTGTGAAAAGTCATGAATTCGTTTTGAATCTAATACTAAAGATAATGACTTTAATGATTCACCAGGATGATTATGGTCATCTAATTTATACTGATCAACACTAACTTTATAAGCATTATTTTCTGATATCATTAACAGATCATCGTTGATGGACTCTATAACCTCTTTGGTTTTATCCAGCATAGCATAATATGCCGCAGTACCATCATACCATGAATATTTACCCTTATTAAAACTAGTAATATTTTGCACCTGATTACGAAGAGGCCCAATATGTATACTAGACAAAATATTTTCTGAAACATCATTTATCAAATTAACTAAATATTCGATAGGTTTTAGAAGAAAATAATAAACTCCGTTTTGTTTATTTTCTTGCTTATTATTAGCATTATGATAAGTAGAATATCTTTTTCTTAATTCTGGATTACCACACAACTCAAACAATGAAATATTTTTCTGAAATAGAACAAAATCATGTAATGTTGGTATAGCTTGAGTAATATCAGCAACATCAAAGTCGTAAGAGTTTACAGGAATTATTATGTTTGCTAAAAATTCATCAGATAACAGCTTATCTTTCCAGTCTTTATGACGCTTTTTTATTTCATCTTCTGACACCCTTCGCCCATTAAAGTTAAAGCTTTTTTTATGTTCATTCAATGAGTTACTAGCAACAAATTGAATTGATTTGTCAAAATCGACATACATTTTTATTAGTTCTAAAATATCTTTTTCATTAATCCTGTTAGGATCAAACATTTTTAGTTTGGATTGCTCTTCTACAAAGGATTTTCCATACTTTAGTAAACATTCTACATCTATTTCATCATTATAGACTGGATGTTCATTATTCAGCTTAATATATTTATTTTGAGACACCACATATCCATACTCACTATCTTTATTATCACTAGGGGCTGTTGATCTTTTGTGGTTAAAAAATAGGCAGCATGGTATTTGTTAAACAAGTATAATGGTTTTGCGAAAAATCAACATACAAGAACGCTTACCA
>JALVAD010000366.1 GCA_027011385.1 Saprospiraceae bacterium
TAGATTTCTTGATAAAATAGTTGTGAAAATGGGGTGTCTTAAATTCAACCCCCTTAGAGAAGTGTCTTCTCTTTTTAAGGTTCATCCACTGATTATTCAAATATTAGTTTTTTCCATTAGGGGAGATAGCGGGAGTACCATTATATCTGGCATAATCTGTGTATTTAATGGTAATTGATTGTGAATAAGTAGCTATTTATTCTGCCGATGATAAAAGAAATAATACCAATTGAACTTTTGGGCAGAAACCATTGTCTTCTTATTAAGAATTAAAATATCACTCAGATGAAAATTAAAATAATCTCAATACTGTTATTTGTTTTGACCTTTTTGACATCTTTTTCCCAAAAATCCTTTGAACTCCAACAACACTATGATCAGGAATTTAAAACCTTTAAGGAATTTATGATTAGAAATACCACTATTAAGGGCGATACCAATATTGATGTGAAATTCTATCACCTTGATATTGAGATAGGTGTTCTTTCCCCTTCTGTTAGAGGCAATGTAAAAATCCGGTTCACGCCCGTTACCAAAGGATTGAATACCTTACGCCTTAACCTGAACAGCGCTTTGACAGTTGAAAACATAAGTGCGCCCTGCGAAAGTTTTTACCAGGACAATGATGAAATAGTCGTTCAATTGGATGAAAATTACAATCCCGGAGATTTAATTGATTTAAAAGTTTATTATCATGGTGTTCCTGTGTTGGCCGGAGGATACAAAGGACTGCGCTATGAATCCCACGGATCGGGAGAACCTATTATCGCTACACTTTCAACCCCTTATCTGGCGCATTATTGGTATCCTTGCAAAGATGGACCGGAGGATAAAGCCGACTCGGTGTATATTGATATCACTATCCCCGAACTAAGCTATAATGGAATCGAGTTAATGGCTGTTTCAAATGGCGTTTTGGAAAATGTGATCGATAATGGTGATACCAAAACCTTTGAATGGCGACACCGTTATCCCATTGTCACTTATTATGTGATGGCAGCCATTTCGAATTATGTGGTATTTCAGGAACAATTCAACGGAACGGCAGGGGAATCCTATCCATTGATTTATTATGTTTTTGACGAAGATTTGGCACAATCCCAACAGGGTGTTCAGGAAATGCCAGATGCCATTCAATTTTTTTCAGACACATATGGGATTTATCCTTTCAGCAATGAAAAATATGGTATGACACAACTCGGGTTCTATGGAGCAATCGAAAACCAGACCAACACCATTACTAACAATATGAGGTCATCTTGGATTTATATTTCGGTACACGAACTTGCACATATGTGGTTTGGCGATAATATCACTTGTAACAAATGGCATCACGCCTGGCTGAACGAAGGTTTTGCTACTTATTCAGAAGCACTTTGGGAAGAACACAAATATGGTTTTGGGGCTTATAAATCGTATATAGCAAATGAAGAATACTGGAATTCAGGAACACTTTACCTCGAAAATGCGCAGGACACGTTCAATATTTTCCAAAGTATTATTTACAGTAAAGGTTCCTACACCTTGCATATGTTGAGGGGCGTGCTGGGTGATAATCTGTTTTTTGAAGCCCTCCATGATTATGCTACAAGCCCGCGATTCAAGTATGGCAATGCCACGACCGAGGATTTGCAGGAGGTGTTTGAAAACACTTCGGGAATGGACTTGGGTTTTTTCTTTGAGCAATGGGTTTACGATGAGCTTTATCCCAAATATTTCTACAATTATTACCAAAATGCCGATAACGAACTCGGTCTTGTGATTTATCAGGGACAGGAAGAGTTGTGGGGATACCGTCCTGTTTTTGAAATGCCGATACAAGTAAAATTTAATTTTTCGGGAGGTGGTGACACAACTATTACCGTATGGAATGACAAGCAAACTCAGGAATTCAACTTTCAATTTGCCGAAACAGTTTCTTCCGTTGCTATCGACCCTGAAAAGTGGATATTAAGAAAAACGGAATTTGACTCGGATCTTACGGTTGGTTTATCGGAAAACACAGAGAATGGTATCATGGTTTTTCCAAACCCGTTTCAGAATAATTTGGTCATTCATGTTCCCCATAATATTTCATTGCCGGCAAATGTAACTGTTTATAATGCACAGGGGAAAAGGATATTCAGCAATACCATTTTGAAACAAGGAAATACGCATATCGCCTTGGAAAATTTACCAAAGGGGATTTATTTTTACAGGATAACCAACAAGCATGATATTTTGATAAAAAGCGGAAAGGTTTTAAAGAGATAGATGTTTGGTTGGCAAAAATTCAATCTAGGTATATAGTTATTCCTTGAGTGGTGTACTAATCTTTAAAAAATAATGCCATAGTACTATCCCTCCACTCACAGCCACATTAAAAGAATGTTTTGTCCCAAATTGTGGTATTTCCACAGCTAAATCCAGCAAGTCCAGAATATCATCGCTTATTCCATTGACTTCATTTCCCAAAATTAAGGCATGCTTTTTATCCATTTGAGGTGAAATTGAATTAAGCATGACTGAGCTATCGGTTTGTTCAATACCGGTAATAATATATCCTTGTTCTTTTAGTGCTAATATGCATTCACGAGTTGTTTTAAAGTATTCCCAATCCATCGAATCAGTAGCTCCAATAGCTGTTTTGTTGATTTCTTTATGAGGTGGAGTGGCTGAAATACCACAAATGCATATTTTTTCTAAAGCGAAAGCATCAGCTGTCCTGAAAAAAGAACCTACATTCATGGCAGATCTTATATTATCAATAACCAAAACAATAGGGAGTTTCTTTTTAGATTTGAATTGATCAACTCCAATCCTATTTAACTCTTTTAATTTTAGTTTGCGCATTTCAAATCAAGTTTATCTTTTTTTGTTCCTTCTGCTTCTATCACCTCTCTTATTGCCACCTTTTCCACTTCTTCTACCATATCCTCTACTCTCACTTCTATCGGAGCGGTAATTACTTCTTCTCGATGATTTTTTCTTTTTGTCTTTATACTGGGGCTTTTCATTAGATACTTGTATGACTAATGAGATACCTTCAAACTTTTGACCTGTAAGTTGCTTTATCAATTTTTCTACTACAGCAGTATCAATTTCGAAAAATGAGAACTTACCCAAAACTTCTATTTCTCCTATATTGGCATCACCTGAATCTAAGGCATTGTTGATTAGTCCGATTAATCGGACAGGATTAAGTCCTGTTTTGCTTCCTGCATTTATATATAATCTGGAAAGGTTTGAATCGGCACGTCTCTCTTTTCTGCTTCGTCTTTCACCTTGAGAACTATCTTTTGAACCTCTGCTTTTAGTGTTGATATCTCTTGCGTTTTTGTAATATGCCAAAAATCTATTGAATTCGGCTGAAACAAAATGTTTTATTAAATCTTCCCTGCTCAGTGTCTCTAGTTTTTCGTAAATTGCCGGTAAAAATGGGGCTATTTGTTCCTCATCAACCTCTATTTTTTGTATTTTATCAATTAATGAATACAATTGAACTGTACAAATATCTTTTCCAGTGGGGACTTTTGCATTTTCAAATGAGAGATTGAATTTTCTTTCGATATCGCCGATTTTTCTTCGCTCTCTGGTATTTGATATGATAATGGATGTACCACTTTTTCCTGCTCTACCTGTTCTTCCGCTTCTGTGTATATAGACCTCATTATCGTCAGGTAAATTGTAGTTGATGACATGGGTCAGATCATTTATATCCAATCCTCTCGCTGCTACATCAGTTGCAACAAGTATTTGCAGTTGTCTTTTTCTGAATCTGTTCATTACCTCATCTCTTTGAGCCTGAGACAGATCTCCGTGCAATGCATCGGAATTGTATCCATCATGCATAAACTTGTTTGCTATCTCCTTGGTTTCTCTTCTTGTTCTGCAAAAAATTATTCCGTAAATATCTGGATTTATATCTGCTATTCTTTTAAGAACTTCATATTTATCTTTTGCTAGTACGGTATAATTTATATGCTTTACATTTTTTGCTCCAATATTTGTCCTTTCTACAGATAGTTCTATCGGGTTGTTCATATATTTATTAGCAATACGTCTTATTTCTTTGGACATAGTTGCTGAAAAAAGCAATGTTTGTTTGGTGTCGGGTGTTTTTTCAAGGATTGCATCAAGTTCGTCTTTGAATCCCATATTTAGCATTTCATCTGCTTCATCTAAGATAACTCTTTCTACACTGTTGAATGAAAGTTTTTTTCGTTTCAGCAAATCCTTGGTTCTTCCGGGAGTTCCGACAACAATTTGTGCACCTTTTTTCAGGGCTCTTATTTGATTTTCGATACTAGAACCACCATACACAGCTACAACATTTAGCCCTTTTGAATGCTTGGCATAACTTTCTATATCTTTTGCTATTTGAATACAAAGTTCCCTTGTAGGGCTAAGTATTAATGTTTGTGTGCTTTTGTCAGAGATATCAGTATTTTGGATTGATGGTAGCCCGAAAGCTGCTGTTTTACCTGTTCCTGTTTGAGCTAAAGCCATTATGTCTTGATCTGAGGCTAAAAGATGTGGGATTGTTTTTGCTTGGATTGGAGTTGGAGTCTCATACCCAAGCTCTTTTATCGCACTAAGAATTTCTTCATTTAATCCGATTTCTTCGAATGAATTCATATTAAAATTTTAATGATAAAGTCGATTAAATGAATGTCGTTAGTGTTGGTATGAAAATAGACAATTTTGAGCTTAGTATATTTTCATGCAGACACCAATTGGTAAACATATCGACATAAAAAACCGCAAAGGTCGCATTAATTCCTAATTTATAGGTATAAATAGGTATATTGTTTTACGTAAGTACTAAAGTACAAGCTGTTTTTACAATAAAAGGTTCTTTTTTTAGCTATTTTTGCAAAAAAAAAATCTAATTACACCTTGCATAACTACGATTTTTAATGCTTCCAAAGTTGGAAAAATATCTATATTATGTCCAAAAATAGAAGAGCCTGAGTTATTATTGTTTTGTTATTCTGTAGAGTCAAGTATCCATTGCTCATATTTTTCATTTGCTTCCAGCTCTATTTTGATAATGCAAGGGACATCGTAAGGATGTATCTTTTCGATTTCATCTCTAACTTTTTCCCAGTTTTCTTTTCTGGTTTTTAATAGAGATACTATTTCATCGTCCAATTCGATTGCATCGTTCCACCAATATGCAGCTTCAATTGGGAAATAGTTTGCACAAGCTATCAGTTTTTTATCCAATAGGTAGTTTCCTATCTTTTTGGCTTCATCCTTGTTTTTATGTGTTACATATATCATAATAAAGCCCATGATTTTTACTTTTTATTTTTAAAATCGACAGCTGCTTTTATAAATGACACAAATAATGGATGGGGAACGATAACCCTGCTTTTGTATTCGGGGTGATATTGGACTCCGATAAAAAACGGATGACTACCCAATTCCATCACTTCTACCAAATTGGATTTAGGGTTTCTTCCTGTTGCAAAAAAATCATTTTCTTCAAATTGGTTGAGAAATTTATTATTAACTTCATACCTATGCCTGTGTCTTTCTTCTATTCTAAGTTCACCGTAAATATCAGCTATTTTTGAGTCTTTTTTAAGAATACAGTCATAGCTGCCAAGTCTCATAGTACCGCCTTTATTCACCAGATTCACTTGATTTTCCATTAAATCTATGACAGGATAAGCTGTTTTTGCATCAAATTCCGTAGAATTAGCATTTTTCAATCCAAGAACATTTCTAGCAAATTCAATCATTGCTATCTGTAGTCCAAGGCAGATACCTAAAAAAGGAATTTTGTTTTCCCTCGCATACTTTACAGCGCTAAGTTTTCCTGAGATACCCCTTTCTCCAAATCCGGGTGCGACAAGAATACCTTGGACATTTTTTAAACTTTTGCCTGTCGAATCAGCTAATTCTTCAGCTTTAACGGGGATGATATTTACTTTGCAGCTATTGAATGCTCCAGCATGTATAAAAGATTCGATGATGGACTTATAAGAATCCATTAGCTCAATATACTTGCCTACCAGAGCGATATTAACTGTTTCTTTTGGTGACTTTAATTTTGTGATAAACTCTTTCCATTGAGTTAAATCCGGTTTTTCTTTTACCGGTAGATTCAGCTTTTCGATCACGATGTCATCCAAATTTTCCTTTTGTAAAAGCAGAGGTACATCATAGATGGTTTCTGCATCGATTGCTTCGATTACATCTTGCTTACGAACATTGCAAAACAAGGCTAATTTTTCCCTTACATCATCGGTAAGTGGTCTTTCCGTTCTACAAGCCAAAATATCCGGTTGGATACCTACATGGAGCAATTCTTTAACAGAATGTTGGGTTGGTTTTGTTTTTAGTTCATGTGATGTTTTGAGATAAGGAATAAGAGTTAAGTGAATAGTCAGAACATCATTTTTCGGCAATTCTCTCTTGAGTTGACGTAGTGCTTCCAAGTAGGGTAGGGATTCGATATCACCAACTGTTCCTCCGAGTTCGGTAATTATCACATCGTAATTATCTTTTTGCTCCAAAAGTCTGAACCTCCTTTTAATTTCATTGGTGATATGCGGTATTATCTGAACTGTTTTGCCTAGGTAATCTCCTCTTCTCTCTTTTGAAATAACTGTTTGGTAAATCCTGCCGGTTGTAACATTATTTGCCTGAGATGTGGATATATCTAAAAATCTCTCGTAGTGTCCCAAATCCAAATCTGTCTCTGCACCATCGTCAGTCACAAAACATTCTCCGTGTTCATACGGATTGAGAGTTCCGGGATCGACATTGATATACGGGTCGAATTTTTGGATAGTTACCTTATATCCCCTTGCTAAAAGAAGTTTTCCAAGTGATGCACCGATTATGCCTTTTCCTAATGAAGATGTCACGCCACCCGTAACAAATATATGTTTAGCCATGTTTTTTATTTTGAAGGAACAAGTCCTTTTGTTACGGAATGCAAAGGTATAAATAAAAAATAGGTTTATATGCTTGGTAATGGACTTTTTTGAAATTTAATCTCAGGAATAGATAAATCTAACTGTCTGAATTAGGATTTATTGGATTTGAGGATGGTAGGATTTGTTAGTTTCAAGTTCCAAGTTATTTATTTTATAATTTTGAATTTCATGTCCCACATAGTGAAGCGTCTTGTGGGACACAATATAGATTTTTATCGAATCCCAAACCGGTTAATATATCTCAAAAATCAATTATTTCACGTAAAACATATAAGGTGAATCACAGTATGAAAAAGAAAAATTACATACAGACTGATCCGCCGTTTGATATACGTGTGACTTGCTAAGTGGCTATATTTAGCAAGTCGTATCCGATGCTATAATTATTCTTTTTTCGTTATACCGGAAAAACTGAAATAATTAATTAGACTCTTTTTACTAATTATCCCCCCCTAGGTAAAAAGAGATATACTCAAAAAGTCCTAAAGCTGGATTTTGAGTATAGAGTACTGTTAGTAATTTAGATAAAAGTCCCTATGAGGCAGCTTGAGTTGTAAGTAGGGCAGGACTATATTTATTCGCTGTAACGCTATGAAAGGTGTTGTTCACCTTTGATAACGCTATGGTGAATAAAAAAGAGAGTCCATTACCTAATATCTTGGTTTTCATAGAACCGGAATATTATAGACTCTCAAACTCATTTACAGAGAGTGTAAAGGTAGTGGAAATTTCTTAAAATATTATCTTAAAAAATATTTTTTTAAACTATAAAGATAAGAATATATTATCTTTACAAAATTTAATAATAATGAAAAAAATAAAGAATTTATT
>JALVAD010000367.1 GCA_027011385.1 Saprospiraceae bacterium
TTTTTTACAAATTGGAATTAAATTAATCAACCTTTCGATAAAAAATATAAATAATATTGAATTTCTTTTGATTATATTTAAAAATAAACATACCTTTGCAATTCTTTTTGGGAAAGGGTGTATCTTTCCCTGTAAAAGAATGAATTATTTTAATTAAATCAATAAGAAAAATTTGATTATGCCAACAATTAATCAATTAGTTAGAAAAGGAAGGAAGCAAATAATTTTAAAGAGTAAGTCAAAAGCCTTGCAAGGCAATCCTCAAAGAAGGGGGGTTTGTACTAGGGTTTATACTACAACACCAAAAAAACCTAACTCAGCTTTGAGAAAAGTAACAAAGGTTAGATTGACAAATGGGTTAGAGATTATAGCTTATATTCCCGGAGAAGGTCACAACCTTCAAGAACACTCAATCGTTTTGGTTAGAGGTGGAAGGGTAAAGGATTTACCGGGTGTTAGATACACAATAATAAGAGGGGCTCTAGATACAGCAGGAGTCGCAGATAGGACGCAGTCTAGATCTAAATATGGAACAAAAAGACCTAAAAAATAAATTTATCTGACCGGATTGGTTCAAGATGGTAAAAAATTTTAATTTATTATGAGAAAAAGAAAACCAAAAAAACATCAGATATTACCAGATCCAAGATATGGTGATATAATGGTAACTCAATTTGTTAATAATGTTATGTTGAATGGTAAGAAATCTGTTGCTTTCACAATCTTTTATGATGCGATGGATATTATTGCTGAAAAAACAGGCGAGGATCCTCACGAAGTTTGGAAGAAAGCCCTTAATAATGCTACTCCTCAGGTTGAGGTTAGAAGTAAAAGAATTGGAGGTGCTACTTTTCAAATACCAACAGAAATTTATCAAGCGAGGAAGACTTCAAATGGTATGAAATGGTTGATTAAATTTGCACGTGCAAGAAGTGGTAAGGGAATGGCTGATAAGTTATCAGCAGAGTTGATTGCAGCTAGTAAAGGTGAAGGTGGTGCAGTAAAGAAAAAAGAGGATACTCATAGAATGGCTGAAGCTAACCGTGCTTTCGCTCACTTTAAAGCATAAGATAATATTAAATAAAAAATGGCAAGAGATTTAAATTTAACTAGAAATATTGGTATCGCTGCTCATATTGATGCAGGGAAAACTACCACGACTGAGAGGGTTTTGTTCTATACAGGACTTAGTCATAAGATTGGAGAGGTGCATGATGGTGCTGCTACAATGGACTGGATGGAGCAAGAGCAAGAGAGAGGTATTACAATTACTTCTGCTGCAACAAGAACCAAATGGCCTTGGGGTGGTAATGAGTATACCATTAATATAATTGATACTCCCGGACACGTTGACTTCACAGTAGAGGTCGAAAGATCACTTAGAGTATTGGACGGTACTGTTGCGCTATTTTGTGCTGTGTCTGGTGTTGAACCACAGTCAGAAACTGTGTGGCGTCAAGCAGATAAATACAAGGTACCAAGAATTGGTTTCGTTAACAAAATGGATAGAACAGGAGCTGACTTTTTTAGGGTAGTAGAGGATGTAAGAGAGAAATTAGGCGCAAATGCTATTCCACTTCAGGTTCCAATTGGTGCGGAGGATGACTTTAGAGGGGTTGTAGATTTGATTACAAATGAGGCAATCGTTTGGAATGAAGAAGATATGGGTATGACTTATAAGACTATCGATATTCCAGAAGATTTGGTTGAGATAGTTAAAGAGGAAAGAACTCGTATGATTGAAGCATTAGCAGAGGTTGATGATCATTTATTAGAGAAGTATTTTGAAGATCCGGATAGCATTACAGAAGCAGAATTGATTAAGGTAATTAGAGAAGCTACTGTTGGTATGGTTATTACTCCTATTATGTGTGGATCTGCATTTAAAAATAAAGGGGTTCAAGCATTGTTGGATGCAGTATGTGCTTTTTTGCCTTCACCTTTAGATAAAGAGGTTATTGAAGGGATTAATCCTAAGACTGGAGATGTTGAGTACAGAAAGCCTGATGTTAATGATCATTTTTCAGCTTTAGCATTTAAAATTGCTACTGACCCTTATGTTGGTAGATTGACTTTCCTTAGAGCTTATTCAGGTAAGTTAGATGCTGGATCTTATGTGTTAAATACAAGATCTGGGAAAAAAGAAAGAATATCAAGATTATATCAAATGCACTCTAATAAGCAAAATCCCATTGAGGCTGTAGAAGCGGGAGATATTGCAGCTGGTGTTGGATTTAAGGATATTAGAACAGGGGATACTTTGACAGATGAAAAACATCCAATTGTTTTTGAAACAATGACTTTCCCCGATCCTGTAATTAGTATTGCCATTGAGCCTAAAGGACAAAAGGATTTGGACAAATTAGGTATGGCACTTAATAAGCTATCAGAAGAAGATCCTACCTTTAAAGTAGCATATGATGAAAATACAAACCAGACTATCATAAGTGGTATGGGTGAATTACACCTTGAAATACTTGTTGATAGATTGAGAAGAGAATTTGGTGTTGAATGTAATCAAGGTCAGCCACAAGTGAATTATAAAGAAGCACTAACAGTAACAGTAGATCATACTGAAAAACTTAAAAAACAATCTGGTGGTTCTGGTTTGTTTGCTCAGGTTTCATTTGAGATCGGACCTGCAGATCAAGAGTTTCTTGATAGCGATGATTTTAAAGATGGTAAAGTTAAATTACAGTTTATCAATGATATTTTTGGTGGTTCTATTCCTAGGGAATTGATTGGACCTACACAAAAAGGATTTGAGTCTATGATGAATAATGGTGTTTTGGCCGGATATAATCTTGATAGTATGAAAGTCAGGATTTACGATGGTAGGACTCACCCGGTAGATTCAAAGCCAATTGCTTTTGAGTTGTGTGCTAAAGAAGGATTTAGAGCTGCAGCACATAAAGCTAAGCCAATTATTCTTGAGCCTATTATGAAATTAGAGATTGTTACTCCTGAAGAGTATGTTGGAAATGTGATTGGAGATCTTAATAGAAGAAGAGGTATTCCAAAGAGTCAAGATGTTGGTGCGGGAGGTGTAGTCGTGATAAAAGGTGATGTACCATTATCTGAAATGTTTGGATATGTTACTCAATTGAGAACTTTGACTTCAGGTAGGGCTAGTAGCACTATGGAATTTTCACATTATGCTCCACTGCCTGCTGGAATTGCTAAGGATGTTATTGAAGAAGCAAAAGGATAGAAATAAATATTAAAAAAAATAAATAAAAAGCTTGTATTTTTAAAATATAGTTGTACCTTTGCAGCTCGTTTTAAAGAAATGAGATTTAAAATAGGGTTATGAATCAAAAAATTAGGATAAAACTTCGTTCATATGACCACAATTTAGTGGATAAATCAACGGAGAAGATAGTAAAGGCTGTGCGCAATAGCGGTGCAGTTGTAATGGGTCCGATTCCGCTGCCAACGAAGAGAGAAGTATTTACTGTGTTGAAATCACCACATGTCAATAAAAAAGCTCGCGAGCAGTTTCAATTGAGAACCCACAAACGTTTAATTGAAATATATACTCCAACTCCGCGAACAGTAGATGCTTTGTCGAAGTTAGAATTGCCGAGCGGAGTGGATATTCAAGTTAAATTAACTTAAATTAACTTAAAAAGTGCAGTAGCTTTTTTAGTTTTTCATAGGGTTTTAATTCTATGGGATATTTACTAGAACAGCTTTGTTTGCACCCAAAATTTTAGTCATGAACGGAATAATTGGTAAAAAAGTCGGAATGACCAGTGTATATGATGAAAATGGTAAAATGATTGCTGTTACTGTCATCGAGGCCGAACCAAATGTTGTAACTCAAGTAAAAGTTGAGGATACAGATAATTATAACGCTTTGCAACTTGGAGTTGATAAAGCAAAAATAAAGAATACTACGAAACCTTTGATGGGGCATTTTAAAAATGCAAAAACAGATCCTTTAAGGAAGATGGTAGAATTTAGGGATTTTGAGATTGATAAAAATCTTGGAGACACTATTTCTATGGAAGATGTTTTTGTGGAAGGAGATGTTGTTAATGCCATTGGTATTTCTAAAGGAAAGGGGTTTCAAGGTGTTGTTAAGAGACATGGTTTTCATGGAGTTGGTGATATGACTCACGGTCAAAAAGATAGGCAAAGAGCTCCTGGTTCAATAGGTGCGGCATCCTATCCTGCGAGGGTTTTTAAAGGTATGAGGATGGCTGGACAGACTGGAAATAGAAGAGTGAAAATGCAAAATTTGAAAGTAGTAAAAATGTTACCTGAAAAGAACCTTATATTGATAAGTGGAGCTATACCAGGGCATAAAGGATCTTATGTTATAATTGAAAAGTAAGGAATTGATTCGGTAAATTGATAACCGGAGAATGAGTATTATATTTCGATATAATATTTGAATATAAAATATTTAAGAGATGAAAATTAATATTGTTGATACGAACGGAAAAGAAAACGGAAAGAGCATCGAGCTTCCCGAATCATTGTTTGGTATAGAACCCAATGAGCACGTTATGTATTTAGCTGTTAAACAGTACTTGGCAAATCAAAGACAAGGAACTCATAGTTCTAGAGATAGAGGTGAGATAAGAGGTTCAACAAGGAAGATTAAAAGACAAAAGGGTACCGGTACTGCGAGAGCAGGTTCTATAAAAAGTCCCGTTTTTAGAGGAGGAGGTAGAATGTTTGGTCCTAAACCCAGAAATTACAGTTTGAAATTGAATAAGAAAGTGAAGAGTCTTGCAAGAGCGTCAGCATTGTCTGTTAAAGCAAAAGCGGGTGCGATCATAGTTGTGGAAGATTTTTCATTTGATAAGCCTAAAACTAAAGAATATAGCAATGTTTTAAATAATTTGGGTATTCTAAATAAAAAAGTATTGCATTTGGTAAGTGAAAACGATAAAACTTTATTGCTTTCAAACCGAAATATACCAAAAGTTAATATGAAAGAGGTAAGAGAATTGAATACTTATGAAATACTAAATTCAGATAAGTTAGTATTTTTTGAAAGTGCGATTGAAAAAATAAAAGAAATTTTCTAAAAGATTAATTATGCAAGTTTTAATAAAACCAGTAATTACTGAAAAAGCTGAAACATTAGCAGAAGAAAAGAACAAATTTACATTTGTTGTTGCAAAAGAAGCTAATAAGATTCAGATTAAAAAAGCTGTAGAAGCTATGTACAATGTGAATGTTACCGATGTGAATACTGCTAGGATGCCTGGTAAAATCAAAGTTAAAGGTACTCGATCAGGATATCAAGTAGGTAAAAAATCATCATATAAAAAAGCAATAGTTTCTGTAGAAGAAGGAGAGACTATTGATATCTACGGAAATGTATAATTAGTTTATAGTTGAAAAAATAATCTAAGATGGCGATTAAAAAATATAATCCGGTAACACCGGGAATGAGATTTAGAACAGGACTTGATTATTCGGATTTGTCTGAAAATAATCCTGAAAAATCTTTGACTAGAAAATATAAGAAGACTGGTGGACGTAATAGTTCCGGTCGTATGACTATGAGACAAAAAGGTGGTGGTCATAAAAAGAAATATAGAGTTATTGATTTTAAAAGAGACAAGGAAGGAATTCCGGCAACTGTAAAATCAATAGAGTATGATCCAAATAGGACTGCTCATATAGCATTACTATTTTATGCTGATGGAGAAAAAAGATATATTATTGCTCCAAAAGGCTTGAAAGTTGATGATAAAATAGTTTCCGGTAAAGGTGTAACTCCTGATATTGGAAATTCACTTTATTTAAGTGAGATTCCTTTGGGAACTACTATTCATGCTATTGAGATGACTCCCGGTAGAGGAGCTGCGATTGCTAGAAGTGCAGGAACAAACGGAACTTTAGTAGGAAGAGAAGGAAAGTTCGCAATTGTGAAAATGCCATCAGGGGAAATAAGAAAAATATTGCTTACATGCAAAGCCACTATAGGTAATACATCAAACGGAGATCACTTTTTGGTTGTCTCAGGTAAAGCAGGTAGAACTAGGTGGTTAGGTAGAAGACCTAGAGTAAGAGGTGTTGCTATGAATCCGGTTGATCATCCGATGGGTGGTGGTGAAGGAAGATCTTCAGGAGGACATCCTAGATCAAGAAACGGAATTTTCGCTAAAGGACAAAAAACTCGAAATCCTAAAAAGAGTTCAAGTAAACTTATCATTTCTAAAAGGAAAAAATAATAATTGAATGGCTAGATCGATAAAAAAAGGACCATATGTCTATCACAAACTTTTGAAAAAAGTAGATAAGGCAAAAGAAAGTACAAGAAAGTCTGTAATAAAAACTTATTCACGATCATCTATGGTGATTCCTGATATGGTTGGATTGACTATTGCTGTACATAATGGAAGAACATTCGTACCAGTATTCTTAACTGAAAATATGGTAGGTCATAAATTGGGTGAGTTCTCTCCTACACGTACATTTAGAGGACATTCAGGTAATAGAAAATAATTAGAAATAATAGAATAATATTATAGATATGGAAGCTGTTGCAAAATTAAAAAATTGTCCGATGTCTCCTCGAAAAATGAGGATGGTTGCGGATATTATAAGAGGGAAAAAGGTAGAAGATGCGTTGAATATTTTGAAATTCAATAAGAGGGAAGGTTCTAGATGGTTGGAAAAAGTACTTATGTCTGCAATCGCAAACTGGGAGTATAAAACCGATATGTCTAAAAGTGCTGATGAATATAAACTTGTTGTCAAAGAAATATTCGTGGATGGAGGCACTAGTCTGAAAAGATTTAGACCTGCACCTCATGGTAGAGCTCTTCCTATTAAGAAAAGAACAAATCATGTTACATTGGTTGTAGCAAATACTGTTCCTTTTGAAGAAAATGAAAATGTTGATAATTAATAAATAAATTGTTATAATGGGTCAAAAGACAAATCCGATTGGTAACAGATTAGGAATAATCAGAGGTTGGGATTCCAACTGGTTTGGTGGAAAAGATTTTGCTGATAAATTGGTGCAAGATGTAGAAATCAGACAATATATAAGAGCGCGTATCTTTAAAGGAGGTATCTCAAGAATAATAATTGAGCGTACTTTAAAAAGAATCACGGTTACTATTCATACTTCACGTCCCGGTATTATTATCGGTAAAGGAGGTCAAGAGGTTGACAGACTTAAAGAAGAATTGAAGAAATTGACAGGTGTTGATGTTCAGATTAATATCGTTGAAATCAGAAAACCTGAGCTTGATGCTTATATTGTTGGTGAAAATGTTGCTAAGCAATTGGAATCAAGAGTTAATTTCAGAAGAGCTGTGAAAATGGCAATCCAATCCTCAATTAGAGCTGGTGCACTTGGAATAAAAGTTAGAGTTAGCGGTAGATTGAACGGAGCTGAAATGGCAAGATCTGAAGAATTTAAAGATGGTAGAATTCCGCTTCATACTTTTAGAGCTGATATTGATTACGCTTTGGTTGAAGCTCAAACAATTTATGGAAAAATTGGAGTTAAAGTTTGGATATTTAAAGGAGAAGTTCTTGGTAAAAGAGATTTGTCACCAAACATTGGTGCACAAAAGAAAACAGGAAGACAAAGAGGTGGAAATAGACGAGATAATAATAGAGGTGGAAGAAGGAATGACAGAAATCAAAGAAATAGAGGTTAATTAAAGGTTTTTTAAATAAAAAGTGTACCTTTGCAAAACTTTTGAAAAAAAGAAAAATAATTAGAGATGTTACAACCAAAAAGAACAAAATATAGGAAGCAGCAGAAAGGAAGAAATCG
>JALVAD010000368.1 GCA_027011385.1 Saprospiraceae bacterium
GCTTCTACATATGCATTTACATCAGGGTCTACTCCAAATTTAATAAGATCTATACTATCTCCTTCAAAATTGGTTTTATACACATTCCATTTATTAGGAGAGATAGTAGAGTCTTCGCCCAATACAACAATAGTGTCATTCACTTTATGCAATGCTTTTACTGAAGCAAACTTAAACCAATTAATAAAAGTGTGAAAATTAAGCACGGCTCCATCTATACCCAAAGATAATGTTGATGTACACCCTTTTGAGTTTCCCGTGCCAGGATCACATATCCCATTTGTTAATAGAAAATAGCCCTTTTTATCCAACAATAATTTGGCTCCGTACTCATTGCCGTTTATCAGGTCGTATAGTATTGATTTTGGTGTTGACTGAGCGTAAGATTTTACTCCTAAAAATAAAACTATTATCCATAATGTAAAAACATTTTTCATACTCTTATATTTTTTTATAAAAAAGAGATTGAGGTAATACACCTCAATCCCATTTACTAAATTATTTACTGTGATTTTTAATCACTTTCTGCGTTCTTATAATATTTCCCTCTAAATCTGTTATTGACATAAAATACAGTCCATCTTTAAAATTAGAAACATCAATTACAAATTGATTGTTTTTACTTATTTTCACTTGTCCTCTATACATTTCTTTCCCAACTATATCTATAATTGTGATATCAAAATCAATCAAATCCTTTTCAGTATTATAAATATATAATATATCGTCAGTTGGATTTGGAAATACTTCCAAATTATTTTCTGTAGTTTCTTTAGCGCTCGATGGTAATGATTGAGCATAATCAACATTGGGTTTGTACCAGTCATCATTAATAGTTTTACCCGTTGCAATATACAAAAGAGTTCTTGCATAGGCTACATCCGGATTATCCTCTCTAGCATAAACATCCAGAGTATCAATGTCTTCTTGTGTGAAAACATAATTATCTATGCTGTGATACTTCAATCCAATCTTTTGAGTTGCTAAAAATATACTCTTACTTACCCTATCAATCGAATCAAGTCTATTGCCGGTCGAAGGCAATAACAAGGATTGTTCTACTACATTTAGCATAGAATCAGCCTTCACGAATTCACTATTATCCAAATAATATTTGTATAACATCTTTTGAGTAAACCACCTTTCACAACCCCACTTAAGTATAGTTTCAATATCAATATAAATACCCTGGATTCCCAGTGATCTAAACAAATGATAAAAGTATCTAACAAGTCTTTTCTTTACAATTAGGATCTCTCTTTCCTTGGCTTTCGTAGGATTATCTTTATATTCGTCTAACAAATCACAATATTTTTCTAACCAAACCTTGACAGTAGTGGTTGTTACTACCGGTGGCTCAGGAATATCACAATCATCGTTATCATTTGACACGGAATATTTCTCCCAATCAATTGGTATATCAACACCAATCTCATCATTCTTAGGGTCTGTATAAGCAATAGGGGTTGAAGGTAGATAATAACTAAACATATCGCTATTACCTACATCAATATCTCCGCTGTAAGGATAAAATTGATTCAATGCAGGTTTATCAGAACTTCCAATTTCAAAATGAATTGTACCATCCACTATTACATCATAGCCTGATGTATGTGCAAAAGAATTCCCTATAAAATCGGTAAAGTTATTATCATCAATAAGTTGTATCCCACTCCCTTGCCCTGTATGCTCATTACATAAAATTCTGTTTTCATCACCTCCTCCATCTTTTGCTATTATATTATAATCATTACTTAGAGTGTTGGCCAAAATCGTATAGTGGTTTTCTCCAAACAATTTAATTCCAAAGTCATTGTTTTCTATAACATTATCTTTAATAAGAGCAGCTTCAGGTTTCACTATACCAAGTAAAGAAATCGCTGTGTCACAAGCTGAGAAATAGTTATTGTCGGTAATATTAAGTGCTGATTTAAAATATGACCCCATTGCTCTAACTCCTACTTTACAATTTGTAAAATCATTTCCATTATGTATGTCACAATCAGAATCAACAGAAACAATACCTGCAAAAGATTCATTATTAAAACTACAGCCCTCAATATTTACATTAAATACTCTATTCAATTCTATTGATCTTGAATTACCATTAAAACTACATCCTACTATATTATTATCAGCATTGTAACA
>JALVAD010000369.1 GCA_027011385.1 Saprospiraceae bacterium
TTATAATAGGGGGTGTAAGGGAAAAAAATGTCAACTTTAGCGTGTCATCAAATTATTATTTGCGTTTTGTACGACCAAATATTAATTTGATTTCGGATTTACAATTATCGAAGATGTAAAAAGTTAGTCTTGGATAAACATATTTTTTTAAAATTAACTTAGCAATGAAAACAATTTATCCCCCCCAAATTAGTTTTTTGCGAGTAATCGCATTTGTATTATTTGGCTTTATTTTAAATGTAAGTTTTGGAAATACTAATAAAAGTTTCGTTAGTAAAAAAGCCAAAATAGATAGTGTATTTATTAAAAATAGACTTGATGAAAGGCTTGTTACATATTTAAAACAAGCAGATTTAAGCACTAATCAATACTTGTTTGATGACGTAAAACAAAAATATGAGAATTTTTTGTTAAGTCCTCTATGTCATGGAGATGTTAATGTCACTCCTGAACCGGTCTGTTCTTCTGATAATATTGTTGGTACTTATGAAGCATTTGGAGCTAGTAATTGGCGTCTGGTTTTATATAATTCAGGAGGTAATCAACTTGATGTTATTGGTTTACCATATGGAGATTCAAATGGTAATTTCTCGTTTAATTCACAACCTGCTGGAAATCAATACAGGGTTGAGTTGCAGACAGATACTGATGGCTATTGGGACGATAGGGATATAGATCATTTTGATATTTCTAATTGTGGTTCTGGCGATGTTGATGTTGACCCAGAACCAGTTTGTTCCGGTGATGATATTGTCGGTACATATGAGGCAAATGGCAATGGTAGTTGGAGGTTGTTGTTAACTAATTCAGGTGGAACTGAAATTGAAGCACAGAATTTGCCTGATAATAATTCAAATGGTAATTTTATTTTTGGATCTCAACCGGTTGGTTCATATATAATGAATTTACAAAAAGCTTGTAGTGGTAATAGTGTGGATAAACAAGTTTCACAAGGATCTGATGATGGTAAAGAATGTGCCGGTACTGTAACTCTTACTGATGATCATATAGGCCTTAATGCAAAAGCGGGGATACGGTTTCAAGGTATTGATATTCCCCAAGGGGCAACAATTTCTTCTGCTGTTATTAAATATGTGCCTAGATGGACTGATAATGATAATGCTCCCGTAGTTAAGATATATGGAGAAGATACTGATGATGCATCAACTTTTTCAGAGACAGACAATAACATCTCTAATAGGACTAAAACTTCGGCCAATGTTACTTGGAATGTTAATGATTATTGGGAAGAAAATGTATGGTATAATACTCCCGACATCAAGTCAGTTGTTCAGGAAATAGTGGATAGAGGAGGATGGAATAGTGGAAACGATATCGCTTTTATTTTTGAATATCAAGTTGATGAATATAGAGCAATAAAGTCATATGAATATGGTAATAGTCAAGCGCCAAAACTAAGTATTACATTTGAAAATGGTGGTGGGGATTGTTGGGAGACAAAAGCAACTGATAATTTTGATATAGCATCATGTATTAATCATCCAGATTGTGATTACTTATATACTGTATCTGATAATGAGAATAAATTGATGTATATGCCAAAGGATGGTAGTGCAGGTGCTACTGAAATTGGGAGTACAGGAGTTGATGGTATTGAAGCTATTGTAATGTCTTTGGATGGACAAACATTGTATGCAGCTAATGAAGGTACTTTTGGTACGTTGAATTGGAATACAGGAGCATATTCAGTAATTGGTAACCTTGGTACTGGTAACGGATCTAATGGATCGGAAGCTTTTGACGATGTTGATGGATTAACTTTTGATCCGATAACGGGAATACTATATGGATCTGAGAGGAAAGGTGGAGATGACTTATTATTTCAAATTAATCCTAGTACAGGTGCTTTTGTATCTGGTGCATTTGGTGGTGATGATTATGTTGTAATAGCAACAACTTCTGCTGTTGGCTTGGATGATGTGGATGATATAGCCATAGATCCATCGAATGGACAAATGTATGCAACAGCTAATCATAATAGTGGGGCAGATGAGAGGTTAGTGAAAATTGATAAAAATACAGGAGGGGTAACAGATATTGGTCGATTACAATATTCAGGTGGAAATTTAGATGATTTGGAAGGACTGTCATTTCATAATGACGGAAATTTTTATGGAAGTACCGGATATGACGGACCTTCAGAGACTGACAATACTGCATGGATAATTAATGTGAATACAGCATACGCTACTAAACTCCATACAATGGATATTTACGGCGACTATGAATCAATTGTAGGATGTGTTGATGCAGGACCTGTTCCTCCTATTTCATCTTCATGTGACAATAGTTCGTTCATTTGGGACAATAATATTCAGGTTGACGGTTGCAATATTTCTTCAAATTCAGGAGTAATGTGTAGTGGGTGTTCCGGGGGAACACAATATACAATACCTGGACCATATCCTGCTGAGTTTTCTAGTTCTGTAAATATTACTATATCTGAAACTATTTCATGGGATGGATATTGTGGGAGATCAAATACAGGTAATCAGTCTCATGAACAATGGAGAGTGATTTTCAAAAAGAATGGTAGTGTTGTACATTCTTCATCATATACTCAAGATGGTATTGACACAGGAGTTGAATCTGATGACTGGGTTGGTACTTTAGATGGGCAGTTTAATTTGCCAAACGGTACAGATGAAATTATTATTGCTCATTATGATGATAGTCAATATGGTGAAAATGGAGGTACAGGTAATTCTGTATATCCTTCTAGCATTTGTATGGATTATTCTTCAGGTTGTAATGCATTACCTACACCATCTGATTGGGATTATACCTGCGATGATCATAAAAAAGTTGACGTTTATGCAGATGGTACAGATAATTGTGATAGCAATCCTGATAGTAAAGTAGATATTCCTAATTCAGGCAATGTATATCAAACAGTTGTAGAGGTAGTATATAAAAATGCGGAACCAAGTTGCGTTCAGGTTTTTGATCAAAACAATAATTCTTATGACCTTGAAGAAACTTATGCTTCCAATGTGGGTTCCTATGTTTATAGTGGAGTTTTACCATCAGGGAATTATACATCTATTTATACAAATGCACAGACAAATGGAAATGATTGCGGATCTGGTTGGGGCTTACAATCACTAACTGTATACGCATATAGAAATATTACAGAAAAAGTATCATCTACCGGTACTTTTACGGATGAAAGCGGATATAATGATATAGTTACTTTCAATATACCAATCCATGCTGATAATGGACCAAGAGATATAGATGTAATTCTTCCAATTTCTGAATTATCAACAGATGGCAGGTATTTAACGGTTACAGCTAGTGCAGGTGGAGCTTCTGCTAATACAACAATTTTTGGACCTGATCCAAACCTAAATAGTTGTTGTATTAATTTGGTTTCTCTTACTGTACCAAATGTACCCGGAGGTTCAACAAGTTTGCAAATTGATGTAGATACAAGAAACGGACAATATCCTGGTGATAACTCTCTTAATGGGCAATCATGGACAATGGCTGGTGCAGTAAATTCTGAAGCGGAATGTGTTGGTAGTGATTATGGAGATAATCCATCAAGCTATGGTGAAGTAAGTGTTCAAATATATAACTTAATGGAATTAGGTACTTCGGTTGATGAAGAAGTAGGAATGCAATATTCAACTAATGCCGATGGTGATGATAATGATGGAAATGATGATGACGACGGAGTGGTATTTATTGGTGGAAATACATTTACAGGAGGTACTACTAAGCAAATATTTATTTCATGGAATACAGATAATGTAAATGACGGCTTTATCTCCGGTTGGATAGATTGGAATGGGGATGGAGATTTTGACAGCAATGAACAAATTATTGATGATTACGAAGTTGGTAATAATCAAGGAAATCCTGATGGCGATAATACCTTTAATATTGCTGTACCATCAAATGTAAACTGTGGGACATCTTATGCACGTTTTATTATAGAAACAGATCAGGGAGCTGGATCTACAGGGGCTTATTATGATGGTGAAGTAGAAGATTATCAAGTTAATCTAGGTAGTGGGGTAAATCTTCAAGCTGGCTCTGATAAAGAAATTTGTTCTGGCGATTGCGTAACTTTGAGTGTGGCAGCAAGTGGGGGGACTCCTCCATATACATATACTTGGGATAATGGCTTAGGTACAGGGCAATCTAAAACAGTATGCCCTACCAGCACTACTACTTATGGTATTACAGTTACAGATAGCAATGGCTGTGCTGATACAGATGAAATCGTCGTTACCGTACATCCAAATCCGAATGCAAATGCCGGATCTGATAAAGAAATATGTAATGGAGAAAGCACAAGCTTAACAGCATCCGGAGGCGGAACCTATCACTGGAGTACTGGAGCAAATACACAAACAATAACAGTATCACCAACAAGTACAACAACATATACTGTAACAGTAACTAATAGTTATGGCTGTACTGATACAGATGATGCAGTAGTGACAGTACATCCTAATCCAAATGCGAGTGCCGGATCTGATAAAGAAATATGTAATGGAGAAAGTACAAGCTTAACAGCTTCAGGAGGCGGAACCTATCATTGGAGTACAGGTGCAAATACACAAACAATAACAGTATCACCAACAAGTACAACAACATATACTGTAACAGTAACTAATAGTTATGGCTGTACAGATACAGATGATGCAGTAGTGACAGTACATCCTATTCCAAATGCGAGTGCCGGATCTGATAAAGAAATATGTAATGGAGAAAGTACAAGCTTAACAGCATCCGGAGGCGGAACATATCATTGGAGTACAGGTGCAAATACACAAACAATAACAGTATCACCAACAAGTACAACAACATATACCGTAACAGTGACTAATAGCTACGGTTGTACAGATACAGATGATGCAACAGTAACTGTAAAACCTCTTCCACAATCCGGTATTAATGGTCCATCTTCGGTTTGTGCTGAAGAAGGTGTGTTATTTGAAGCGGATAATGCCGGTTCAGGAGCGACTTATGCTTGGACATTCCAAGACGGTACACCGGCTACTTCAAATAATATATCCCAAGTTGTAGAGTGGGATACACCGGGTGATTATACTATTGATCTTACCGTGACAAAGGATGGATGTAGTTCATATTATACTCAACAAATAACAATAACACAAGCTGTATTTGCTTGTGCAGGACCTGACGTTACTATATGTCAGGGAGCATCAACGGAATTAGGTTGTGATCCTTCAGGACCTCCGGGAGTTACTTATACTTGGACTCCAAACTTATTCTTGAATGATAATCATGTTGCTAATCCAATAGCTAATCCTGGTTCTACAATCACATATACATTGACAACAACCCAAAACGGTTGTACAAGATCCGATGAGGTTACAGTTACTGTAGATGTTAATTTAAATCCAATAGCTGATGCTGGATCCGATAAAACAGATATATGTCTGGGAGCAGAAGTTCAAATTGGTGGCAATCCAACAGGAACTGCGGGGCAAGCAGGCGATAACCTTTATTACGAGTGGGAATCTTCCACCGATGGAGGAAATACTTGGGTATCTGCACAGTATTTGGATAATATATATGCAGCTAATCCAACCGCAACATCAACAGTAGATATTGATTATAGGGTAACGGTTTCCAATCAGGAAGGTTGTTCCGATGTTGATGAGATGCATTTGGGAACAAAAGATTGTCAATATGATTTGGCGATAAATAAAGCTTTGGCAACCGGTCAAGCAGTAACAGTTTCACCTAATGCAGAAGTTGATTATACGATAACAATTACTAATCAAGGGAATGTAGTAAGTAATGATTATTCAGTTAAAGATATTATTCCTGCAGGAATGGTATTTGTAAGTGCCAGTGATGGAGGTACAAATACTGGAAATTTAGTTAATTGGAATAATTTACCAAATATAAATCCGGGACAATCAAAAACTTTAACTCTTAAATTAAAAGTTGATGATGAAAGAAAGAGAGCTTTCCGTAATCATGTTGAAATAAGTGAAGATAGCGCTGACGATTATCCGAATAATATTGATGAAGATAGCACCCCTGGTAACTATGATGGTAATGATGATACCCAAGGGGTAGATAATCCAACAGTAAATGAAGATGATGATGATTATGTAGATATTGATGTTGCGGTAAATTATGATTTGGCTATCGAAAAAGCTTTAGCTGACGGGCAAGCATCCACAGTTGAACCTGGAGCTACTGTAAATTATAAAATAACCATTACAAACGAAGGTGATGTTCCAAGTTACGATTATAATGTTGAGGACATGATTCCAGCGGGAATGAGTTTTGTGTCTGCAAGTGATGGAGGATCTGTATCAGGGACTAAAGTTGTATGGACTGCACTAAGTAACTTGGATCCGGGAGATAGTAAAGTTGTAACACTTAGTTTAAAAGTGGAAGATGTCAATATGAGAGCATTCCGTAATCATGTAGAAATAAGTTACGATAGTAGTGATGATTATGGTGCAGGAGAATCAGATAGCGATAGTTCTCCCGATAATTATGATGGAAACGATACAGGTGCTGGAGTGGATACGCCTAATATAAATGAGGATGATGACGATTATGTGGATATTGATGTAAATGTAGATTATGATCTTGCAATTGATAAAGAATTAGCTGCGGGACAAGCATCAACAGTGACCCCTGATGCAACAGTTAATTATACAATAACAATCACAAATGAAGGTAATGTAGCAAGTCACACTTATGATGTTGCAGATATTGTACCTGTTGGAATGAGCTTTGTGTCTGCAAGTGACGGCGGATTCCAATCTGGAAATATGATCATTTGGGGAAATTTATCAAATCTTAATCCCGGACAATCAAAAACTTTAACATTAAGTTTGAAAGTTGAGGATGAAACCAAAAGACCATTCAGAAATCATACTCAAATAAGAAATGATAGTAGTTCTGATTTTGGTGTTGATGATAGCGATAGTACACCTGATAATTATGATGGTAATGATACTGCACAAGGCGTAGATACTCCGATTGTTAATGAAGATGACGATGATTATGTAGATGTAGATGTTGATATCAATTACGATTTGGCTGTTGATAAGGAGTTAGCAGCAGGACAATCCGATTTGGTACTTCCAAATTCTCATGTCAATTATACAATAAAAGTAACAAATGAAGGTGATGTACCTAG
This sequence comes from Saprospiraceae bacterium, assembly GCA_027011385.1. GTDB lineage: Bacteria > Bacteroidota > Bacteroidia > Chitinophagales > Saprospiraceae > JADJGA01. The sequence goes on from JALVAD010000369.1 coordinate 7,169, forward strand.
TTATGGTTACGATGTGGAAGATATGATTCCGGCAGGAATGACTTTCGTAAGTGCAAGCGATGGTGGGACTGTATCAGGTGGAAAAGTTACTTGGAGTGCTTTGGGCAATTTAGATCCCGGAGAAAGCAAAACTTTAACTTTGGTATTGCAAATAAGTGACGAAACTTTAAGACCATATAGAAATCATGTAGAAATTAGCGATGATAGTAGCGAAGATTATGGTTTTGGTGAAACCGACGAAGATAGTACACCTGATAATTATGATGGTAATGATACAGGGGCAGGTGTGGATACTCCAACTGTCAATGAAGATGATGACGATTATGTTGATGTAAACGTTCAAGTAGCCGACTTAAACTTAGTAAAAACAGTAAATGATGCTACACCGAACGTAGGAGATGTAGTAACCTTTACAATAACGGTAAGCAATGAAGGACCGGACGATGCAACAGGAGTAAGCGTAGAAGATGTAATGCCAAACGGATATAGCAATATCGCGAATATCAGCAATGGCGGCACATTAG
>JALVAD010000370.1 GCA_027011385.1 Saprospiraceae bacterium
CTAAGAAAAATGGGAAATACAAAAAGTTTGTTTCTTACGCAAAAAAATATTTTGAATTATTAAAAACAGATAAGAGAAAAAGAGAATTTATCAAGTCCCTGTATTTGACTAAAATCAAGGGGAAAGAAATGAAAAATCTCACTTTTGAGCTGGCTGAAGAATTGTACAAATCCTCCACGACAAAAGAAAACCGGATAGAATTAATCAAAATAGCCGTTTTGACTGAGCATTTTACCGAAGCTGAGAAACAATTGAAACAAGCGTATAAAGAACCGGACAATTCTGTTAGAATCCGGCTTAAAAATTATTCTAATTATTTGATTAGGAAGAAAGGGGCAAATTTTAAATTCCAATAGCCTTTCAGATTCTTTATTTTTTTAGAACTAAATCACTTTTTAAAGTGTTAGGCAAAGAAAAAGGAAAAGATGAAGAAGAAAAAAGTATCATTCAAAGACTTGATTAATAGCAAAACTCCTGTAATAGTTGACTTCGCAGCAGATTGGTGTCAACCATGTAAAATACAAAAGCCTATTTTGCAAAAACTAGCTAAGGAAGAAGCAGGAAGAGTCAAAATCATAACTATCGATGTGGATAGAAATAAAGCAGTAGCACAAAAATACAATATAATGAGTGTCCCTACATTAATGATTTTCAAGGCAGGAAAGACAATGCACAGACAAGCAGGAGTACATCAGTTATCGCAGTTAAAAGACTTGGTTAATAAATTTTCTAATTAGAACCCCAAGTTCTTTCGATTCCGAAACCGGCAATATTTATAGCTAAGTACTTTTTTCCGGTATCTTTGGATTTTTTGAAGTCCAGTCTTCCTATTTTTGTTTTTTCCAGAGTGGCTGAAACAAGCTCTACGGCATTTACCTTGTCATAGTTATTATCATCTATTTCCAATTTTTCCTTTACGGACTTGATGATAAATTGCTTCGGAGTCAAGGCACTGTTTATAGTCTCATTTTTATCAACCATAGCAATTGTTTTCCTTTCATCTATCCTGCCTAATCCGGAAAGTGAAGGCAAATCATATTTATGCAATTCGGTTTTATTTCTGTGAATTGGGTTCAAAGAAATACTCACTCTAGGGAGCTTAGAATAGGACTCAATCACATGATTTTTTCTTTCGGTAGTGACCAAAGCTTGATTGCTTTTCATATCTTTCGTGTTTTTAATAACAGCGTGTAACTTGATTGTCTCTTTTTGCTTTTGAGAAGATACTATTTTCTCAGGATTATAATTTGAAGAAATGACTTTATCGGGAACAATACCTTTATTATCCAATTTTTTAATTGATACTGAATTTGATTTGGTTTGTACTTCAGCAAAAGAATTGCCTGCATCTGTATCCGGGCTCACTATTTTTGTCACAAAAAACAACAATAATCCAATGGCAGCAATCGAACTAACATATTTTATCCATAGAGGAATAGTTGTTTTCCTTTTAAGTTTTTCTTTATCTTGATAAACTACAGAAGTATCTGCCTTCAATTTTGTTTTTTGAAAAATATCAGCCTCAAGTCTCAATTCATCCGAAAAACCAATCATACTGTTCAATTCATTTTCTTCTTCCTCTGTGATATTTCCCTCAAGTTTATTAATCGCAAGTATCTCAAAATTGCTTAGTCCTTCAATCCTATCTAAATTGATATTTTTTTTAAGAGATTCTTTATTATCAAATACTAAAGCTTCACTATCTAATAATACCAAATTGAATTCATCAAATTCCTCTTTCAAATCCGGATTTTTACTGAGAAATGAATTCAAAGTATATATCTTTTCTTCCGAAAGCTTTCCTTCGGCAAAGTCCAAAAACCATGCTTCATAATTATTCCTATCAATCATAGTTCTATTCCTTTAGTTATTAGATAATCTTTAAGTTTCTTTCTTGCTCTGTAAATATATACTTTCACCTGTGAGTTAGTCAAACCCGTGATTTCCCCTATTTCATCATAAGAATAGCCTTCATAATCGCGGAGCATTATCACGGTTTTTTGTATTTGTGATAAAGTATTTACGGCTTTTTCCAATTGTTCCTTGATGTCGCTGTACTCCTGAACAAAAGAATAAGCATTATTATTTACCAATTCAAAATCTGCATTTCTTTTGTTCTTTCTAAAATAATCTATCATTATATTGTGTGCAATTCTAAACAAATACGATTTAACTCTGTCAAAATCTACATCCTGCACATGTTGCCATAGACGCATAAAAGTATCTTGCACGACATCATTTGCCGTATTGATATCCCTAACACTTTTCAGAGCAAATCTGAAAATATTGTCAGAAAATAATTCTACGCACTTATTGTATTCTGTTGTGGTCATACCAAAAATTAAATCATATCACTTATCACTTACAAGCAATACGTAAAGATAGAAAAAAAGTTACAGCACGGGATAAATAAATGGGCGCATTTTATTTTTTTTATCAGGCAACGTTTCGTCAATTTATAATGTCTAATAATTATACCGACTAATTTAAAACTTTGATTATGAAAATCATCTATACCTTATTACTTGCATTGCTTTACACAATGGTGGTTGCGCAACCAATAAATGACTCTCCCTGTATCGATAATTCCAATCCTCCTCATTTCCTTGGATTTTCCGGCTCACATACGAGAACAACCTGTGGTGCGATTGGGTTTAATGATAATCCGAACATGGATAAAAAAAATGTCAAATGTAATATATCAACAGATGATGATGCTGTTTGGTATAGAGCCAAATTCAATCCGGCTTTTGACGGTATAAATATCAATATAACTAATGGAAGTATAGGTTCTCTTTCTTCAGTTGAAGTATATGTTGGTGATACCAATGCTATATGCAATAATACGGCGATTTTTCGAAAAGCAAAATGCAATGGACTTCCGGTAATAAATATGCATATCGGTTGTTTAGATTCGAATGATTATGTTTTTATCAAAGTATCCTCTACCAATGATAGCTGTGGGACTTTCACTATTACAGTAAATAATATAAACGATTGTAATATAGCAGATGCTTGTGAAGATATTACAAGTGCCCAAGAATTGAATCCTGTGACTCCGGATAATGTTGTGGTAAATTATGAATGTTTACAAGGTTGTTTGGATATGGCTTGCCCTGACCCCGGACTTCCCGGGGGATGCGCGGGTTTTGATACAATGGCGACAGTTTGGTTTCGGATAAATACCGATGACGATGCTGGATGGCTATATACTTCCGTTACAACAAATGGTAGTTGGACTCCGGTATGGTCAATATTTTATTCTCCTAATAATGATTGTACTAGTATAACTAATGCTGCCGATAAAGGGTCATTTACTTGTAGCTTAGATGCTTTCCCTCCTGCACCACCACTTATTACCGAAGTAACTAAAGGAGTATATTATATTGCAGTATCGGCAGATCCTGATGGGCAACCTATCGACGATCCTACTTTTGAAGTCTGCGCTGCTACTATTATTAGTATAAATTATTTTAACTGTCTTAATGATGTAGTATTTGAAGTAGTCCAAAGAGAAAATACAGATGCAGAACCTAATGGTTCACCTTATAATGGTCCGTTTTGCTCCGGGGAGGAAATTACATTCCACTTACGGTTTGAATATGATGCAACACAGGCAGGAGACGATTGGTTGCACGGACTAATACCTAAATTTGGACCGGGTTGGGATATGACAGATTTTGATTTTGAGGGCAATCCGCCAATAGGTTCCCCGGGTGGTGCTGCCGAATGGTATGACAAGAATGGTGATTGTGCCCCTTTAGTTATGGAAAATTTTCCTTTCCTATGTACATATACAGATGATGAAGGACATCTCAAATTATGCAACACATTGTATGAAGATTGTCCATGTTACGGTGGAATGATAAAGTACGACACACTTCCAAGTGGATATTTTTGGGTTCAGGAAGGTGGTTCTCCTGATTGTGATACAAATGATTGTTCTCCATCACGCAAATATGGTATTGGTTCCCCAATTTCTTTTGTTGATTGGACTATTAATTTAAAGGTTAATGCGTTTAGGACACAACAGGAATGTTTGGATAATGATGATTTGGGGATTAGCTTTATGATATTTTCAGATAGAGGTGCTGGCTGTTGGGATACCCCTAATAGAGAATGTTTGGTTGATGAGCCACAATTTTCTCCGGTATGGAAAATTGATTGCGATTTACCTCTTGGGATTAAAGCTTCTCCTCAACCACAAGAAATCTGTTCCGGTTTTGAAGTGAATGTTGATGTGACTACAGAAGATGGAAGTGTAAATCCAATAGAGATTACTTTTGAGGATAATCCTAATGTCTATGGTCAAACTAATCATTATTTCTTTAATGGATTTGGAACAATTAATGATATTCTCACTATAAATGATGATGTTAACTGTGACTCACAGATTGTAATTTATTTTGCAAAAGTTATCTCTGATAATACAGTTTGCGGAGAGATTATTGACACTATAAAGGCAATAGTCTATCCAAAACCAAAAATAGTAAAACAAGACAGTACAGTACAATTATTAACCGATGATTTACCCTATGTCTTGGATTTTGAAGGGGAATGCGGATATGGTGAGCAATACATGTACTATTGGGAAGATGATTTAAGTGGTAAAACGGGGACAGGTGACAGAATACTTATCGATGATTCATTTGGACTTGGGCTTCATACATTCAGTACGACTATTACAGATGAATTGGGATGTATAGGTACAGAAGATATTTTAGTTTCCATATTGGATGCTAATATTTTATTCGTAAACAACCAATATAGTGATGTTTCTTGCTTTGGAGAATGTGATGGTACAATTGAAATACTAAATGTATATAATTCTACACCGCCATTGGATTATATTTGGAGTAACGGAGACACCTCTGCTTTAGTCAATAATCTCTGTGCAGGAAAATATTTTGTAACAATCACAGATAAAAATGGAAAAACCGTTGTTGATACGATTGTTATTAATCAACCGGAAGAGATAAAAATCACTGTTGATGCTATACTCAATATTACTAGTAGCAACAAAGGCGGAATCTTTATCACGACCAACAATCATGGAAATTATACTTTCTCTTGGACAGGCCCAAATAATTTTACCGCCAATACACAAAATATATCAAATCTGCAAGATGCCGGTTGCTATACATTCGCGGTAACTGATACCCTGATAAATTGCACAATAGATACTACAATTTGTATCGAAAATAAAACTTCACTCAAAGATATTGATGTTCAAAATTCAGCTTATATCGTTCCGAATCCAAATACAGGTGAATTTAATTTAATACTTAAGGGGATAGCTTCGGGTAAATTGAAAGTAGAGTTAATCTCAAATAAGGGCAAAAAAGTTTATTCAAAACAATACATTACGAGAGAAGAACAAAAATCACTTAGATTTAATTTCAATTCATATCCAAACGGTATATACTTTCTAAGATTGATAAATAGAGATTCTTCAAAAACATTGAGGGTAATGTTGCTATCCTCTTAATATATTTAAGTGGTAGTATAATGAGGTGCATTCCTGCATTTAATTTCTTTGCATTTGACATTAGATTAGCTCCTAATTTTAATTAGGGGATTTAGGATTTCCCTCGTCCTGTTAATAATGTAGATTAATTATACATAAATTGATTTATTCACGTTTAATACCAAATGAATATCAAAATGCACAGGTGTATTTTATTTTTTTTGTTATTTTGGTTTTCATTTGGTATATTACCTAAAATAAATAGAGCGTGAATAAAACAGACATAAGAAATTACTCATTGGAGCAACTTGAAAATATTGTCAAGTCCTTTGGTGAACCAAAATTTAAAGCAAAACAAATCTATCAATGGATTTGGCAGAAGGGAGTGATGAGTTTTGATGAAATGACAAATTTATCAAAAAAACTCCGCGAAGAACTAAACACAGCATTTGAATTCCAGACTTTGGTAAAAGTACATCAACAACAGAGTATCGATGGCACTATCAAAACAGGATGGCGATTAAAGGACGATTCAATTATAGAATCCGTGCTTATTCCTGTACCGAAAGACAATAGATATACTCTATGTGTATCATCGCAGGTAGGTTGTAGTTTGGCTTGCAAATTTTGTGCGACAGGACAATTGAAAAAAGTGAGAAATTTAACCGATTATGAGATTTTTGAGCAGTTTTTGAGAGTCAATGAAATGTCAAAAGAAATTTACGGACACCAATTGACAAATATTGTCTATATGGGTATGGGAGAGCCATTGCTCAACTACAATAATGTTGTAAAAAGTATAGATAAAATAACAAATCCCTTAGCGTTTGGATATTCTTCCAAACGAATAACTTTGAGCACATCGGGTATAACCAAAGGGATAAAACGTTTGACAGACGATAATATCAAGGTCAATATTGCATTATCCCTACACGCAGCAGATGATGTGAAAAGAAGCAAGATAATGCCAATAAATGACACCAACAAACTCTGGGATGTGATACTCGCCTTGAGATATATGTATGACAAAAACAAACCAAGAATCGGCTTTGAATACATTATGTTTAAAGACTTCAACGATAGTATTGAAGATGCAGATAAACTGATAAAATTGACCAAATTTTTTCCTGTCAAGGTAAATATTATCGAATATAATTATGTAGAAGGTGTGGATTTGAAAAAAGCTAGTGATGATAAAGTAAATAAATTTGCAAAATACCTTGTTGACCATGGAGTGATGACCACGGTAAGAAGAAGCAGAGGAAAAGATATAGATGCAGCTTGCGGACAATTAGCTAATAAAATAGAAAAGGGGCAATAATATACTCAAACCATTTAGCTTTTCGGGAATTATGTGGTTTGAGTATTTTATTCCAATAAATAAATAATATCTTTTTTATCCAATTTTATTTTTTCATTATTGTTCAATATATCTTCAGCCAAACGGCTTTTTCTTTGCTGCAATTGCAAGATTTTTTCTTCCAAGGTGTCGTGAGTAATAAATTTTACAGCAATAACCTTTTTATCTTGACCAATGCGATGAGCCCTTGCTATAGCTTGTTGTTCTGTAGTAGGATTCCACCAAGGATCAAGGATGAAAACATAATCTGCCGCTGTCAGATTTAGTCCTGTTCCCCCTGCTTTAATCGACATCAAAAAAGTACTGATATCATCATTGGAATTAAAATCTTCAATCTCTCTTTTCCTTTTTTGTTGACTCATTTCACCCGAAAGGAATGAATAGCGGATATTTCGTCTCTCAAATTCTTCTTTCAAAATGTTGAGATATTTGACATAGGAGCTAAATATTAAAACTTTATGCCCGGCTTTATGAATATCTTCCCAATATGTCATAATATCATTGAATTTTCCACTTTCGTACGAGTAATTTTCATCTTCGAGCAAAGGATGATTTGCCAATTGTCGCAATCTGTTCAATACCTTTAAAATCTCAAATTTGTATTTTCCTTGTTTTTCATCAAATATTTTTAAAAGATAATTCCTCGCAGCAGATTTTTCTTTAGCATATAGTTTTTTTTGCTCTTGAAGCATCTCCGAATAATGAATTTTAATCATCAGTTCCGGTAGATTTTTTTCAACTTCGCCTTTAGTCCTGCGTAAAAGAAAAGGTTTAACTATTTTTTTGAGTTGGATAAGTTTGTCCTCGTCGTTGTATTTTTCAACAGGTTTCAAAAATTCTTTTTCAAAAAAACTGTAACTACCTAGCAATTCTTTGTTAATAAATTGCATTTGAGACCATAGATCTGATAAAGAATTTTCAATAGGAGTACCGCTCAATGATATTTTGTACTTGGATTTGAGCTTGGTTATAGCATTGAATATCTTGCTTTTCCTGTTTTTAATCTGTTGGCTTTCATCCAATATAATATAGTCAAAATCAATTTCTTTAAGAAAATCAACATCTCTTAATGCTGTTTGGTAAGTAGTGAGAATAATATTAAAACCACTTATATACGGTATGTTTTTTATGCGTTTTGCTCCGGTATAATTATAAAATGTCAACAGTGGAGTAAATTTTTGTATCTCTGAAATCCAATTATAAATCAGGGATGCCGGCAATACAATAAGGCTGCTAAACCTATTTGATTCAATGTCATTATTATTTGAAAACAAGCTCAATTGAATAATCTTTTGTTGATTATTCCCGATTTTTTCCAATTTGTGTTCTTTGGTATAAAGAAGTGCGGTTAGTGTTTGTAAGGTTTTGCCCAAGCCCATATCATCTGCTAAACAAGCCCCCAAACCCTTGAATTGTAAATCCAAAAGCCAATTTACTCCGTCTATTTGATATGGTCTCAAATCAGCATTGAGAGACTTGGGTATATCGAACTGTTTTTTTTCAGTTGTTTTAGGCTCGATATCTACACTTATACCGGCATTTTCTAATATCGTAAACTGGCTTTTTGTGAGTTTTAACCTGCCTGAGTTGTTTTCAGCAAATTTAAACAGCTCACTGTATTTAACCATCCATTCTTGAGGAATGATAAATACACTTCCGTCCGGCAATTCAAAATAGGGATTATTATCTAAAATATTTTGTTTTAAAGAAGAAAATAATATATCTGCCTCACCAATAATAACCGTAGCTTCTACATCAAACCAATCTATTTTATTACCGGTATTTATTTTTAATTTTGGATAGGATAATCGTATTTTTTTACCCTTGTAAATTGGATTTTCAATCTCAAAACCATATTTATTGAGCGATAAATAGTTAGAGGCAAGCCATTCTAAAATCGCAGTAGGGTTTTGTAAATTTCGAGTGTTACTAACCGGCACAAATGAATTACCGGAAATATTGACCAGTCCTTTTTCTAAAATTATATCTACGAAGTATTTTTCCTCTTTGTGGTTTCTTACAGTTTTGGTGAGCAGAATATTGTCATCGGAAAAATTGATTCCTGTTTTATTGTCTCTTTTATCTCTCCAGTCAAAATCTGCTCCCTCATAGACCATTGTAAGATTTATTTCCCAATGTTGATTAAAGAAGTTTTTGAACACAGATATTTTACATCCTTGAAGCTTATTTTTAACGATAACATCAAATCCCTTAGCTGAAATATCAGCTTTTTTAGCTACTCTCAAAATAAATTTTTCAAAATAAGTCTTAATCATCCTTTCAGGAATATGTATTTCTTCTTTTTGTCTGAAAGGTTTTATGAGTGCTCCATTTATATTTTCAAGGCGATATAGAAATTTGTCAGCTATAATCCACCCTGGAAAATCACATAGAGCGATAATATTTTTTGTATTTATTTTCCAAACGGAATCATCGCTTTTGAGTCGCAATTTGTACGATATGCCTTCGTTATTTTTTTCAAAATTCAAAATAGGCTTCAGAACCGATTCACTATATTTAATTTCATAATCTTTGGCAATAGCATTTCTATCCAATTCCAAGCATAATGGTAAATTATATTTTACAAGTTGGTTCAAAAATTCATCCAATTTACGATAAATATAATTTAAAACCGTTTTTTTGGTTTTGGAATCTGCCAGAAGACCGGACAAATCTTTAATTTTACTTTTTTTACCGATAAAACGCTTTTGCAAAGAATCTAAAGACAATTTTTCGATTAATTCAAACAATGGCTTATGAACAAGAATGTCTTTGTCATCCGATAAATGATGGGAATAGGCTTTATGTTGCACATGAAATAAGCTATTGCGAGCATCAACACTTACAATATATGCATTAGGAAAATAAAGCTCGTCAATACTTTTATAAAAGTTGTAAACAATTTTTTTCAAAATCACATTTTTTATCAAACACAAGTTTACTTTTTTTTGTTTAGTACTTGCGCTATAATAGGCAATTTACTAAAATTAGCAAACTATATTTATTGCCTTTTCCCATTAGAATTTATCGATTCGCAAAAATACAAAATCATTACTTTCCAGGTAATTTTTCGTAGGTGCATTTCTTTTTTTCAATGCGTAATAACCAATGTATCTCGTTATTTTGACGGTATAAAGTTTGTAAATCATCAATAAGCAAAATTTAATTTTAACAATAATTTAACAATTTTCGCCTAACGAAAATAGTTAAAAATACGTCTTAGTACTATTTGGTGTTTTTCTCGATGCAATGTATCCTATTTTAAACACCAAATACATCTTGAAATGAACAAAGTGTTAGTATAGAATCATTCACTTTACTTAAACTACAACAAATGAAAAAAACACTATTTGTCTTATCATTATTCTTTTCTTTAGTTCCTTTATTTTCGCAGAATTATACCATAAGCGGATATGTTGAAGATGCCGAGACGGGTGAAAAAATGATTTCTGCTTATGTCTTTGATAATAATAGCGGTAAAGGAACTGTGACAAATACTTACGGGTTTTACAGCCTTACATTGCCAAAAGACACAATCGATCTCAAAGCGTCATTTATAGGATATACTTCTATCTTAAAAAAATTCTATTTGAATAAAAACGTTACTATAAATTTCAAGCTAGAGTCTTCAAACCAATTAAAAGAAATAGAAATAACCGGAGAAAAAGTTGAAAAGATTGAAGAAAGAACTCAGATGAGTAAGGTTGAAGTTCCTATAATGCAAATAAAAACATTGCCTGCATTATTTGGAGAGGTTGATGTACTCAAAACCCTACAACTTTTGCCTGGAGTTCAATCCGGTACTGAAGGAGCAAGCGGACTATATGTAAGAGGAGGAAGTCCCGACCAGAATCTAGTGCTTTTGGACAATGTTCCTGTGTATAATGTATCGCATATCTTAGGTATATTTTCAGTGTTTAATGCAGATGCTCTGAAAAATGTAAGTATTACCAAAGGGGGATTTCCTGCCAGATATGGAGGAAGGCTTTCGTCCATTTTGGAAATCAATATGAAAGATGGTAATATGAAAGAATATCACGGTAATGGTTCGATAGGAATAATCACTTCCAAATTGATGGTAGAAGGTCCGATAAAAAAGAATAAGTCATCATTTATTGTTAGCGGAAGAAGAACATATGCCGATATATTATTAAGACCATTGATAAGAGCAGCAAACAGAGCAGAAGGAAATGACGGAAAAGTAGGTCTCGATATGTATTTTTATGATTTGAATGCAAAAGCCAATTATATCATAAATGACAAAAACCGTATTTATCTCAGCTTTTATTCGGGAAGAGATGTTTTTGGCTCCAGTTATGAATCACCGAATAATGATCATATATCTACATTTGCAGGAGGTATAAACTGGGGTAATATCATCACTGCATTGAGATGGAATAACCAGATAAGTCCAAAATTATTTATGAATTCCACATTGACATTTAGTGATTTTAAAACTATATTTTTTTCAGACTATACGGATGAATACCAAGGTAAAAAAGAAGGATTTTTTGCTAAATATAAATCAGGCATAAGGGATATGGCTGCAAAATTGGATTTTGATTATATTCCCAGCCCAAACCACTATGTTAAATTTGGTGCCGGTTATATAAATCATACTTATTTTCCCGGAGCGATCAATCTCAAAATAGAAAGCGAAGGATTCCCTCTTGATACTGTCATAGGTTATGATAAAAGCAAATCTTCAGAATTTGATCTTTATGCTGAGGATGATTTCTCGATAGGGCAACTCAAAGCAAATGTAGGACTTCATTTGTCTGGTTTTTTGACAGGAAAAAAATTTTATAATTCTCTCCAACCAAGATTGGGCTTAAGGTATTTGCTCAATAATGGAATTGCATTGAAAGGCTCATTTGCGACAATGAAACAATATATCAATTTGCTCACCAGTGAATCTATCTCCACTCCATTGGATCTCTGGGTACCAAGTACAGAAAAAATCAAGCCTCAATACTCTTGGCAAGGTGCTTTGGGATTGGCTAAAACCTATTGGGAAAACTATGAGTTTAGCTTGGAAGGATATTATAAGGAAATGGACAATGTAATCTCTTATCGACCGGGCTCAAGCTTTTTTGCCGAGGAACCCGGAGAAATTGATTGGGAGAATAAGGTAGTACAAGGCAAAGGTCAATCCTATGGTCTTGAATTCATGATTCAAAAACAAAGAGGGAAATTTTACGGCTGGTTAGCCTATACTTTGTCTTGGAACTGGAGACAATTTGACGGTATCAACAACGGCAAAAAATATCCTTTTAAATATGACAGGAGGCATGATTTTTCCATAGTAGGTACATATAAATTATCAAAAAATACGGTATTATCCGGTAGTTGGATATTCAGTACCGGTAATGCAGTAACCATACCGGTATATAAATATAGGATTGGTCCGGGAAAAGTTATCGAAAATTCTGGAGAAAAAAATTCTTTCAGACTGTCCAATTCTCATAGACTTGACCTATCTATAGAGTTCCATAAAAAGAAAAAATATTGGGAGCGTACTTGGGTAATTGGTGTCTACAATGCATATTTTCACAAAAACCCATTTTTCCTATATACGGATTACGAATATGAAGATAATCCATATGAACCTTATGGCAAAAGGAAAAGGGTATTTAAAGAAGTAAGTATTTTACCATTTTTACCTTCAATCTCTTATCAAATAAAGTTTTAAAAAAAATATAAATCCGGAAATTATGAAGAACATAAAATATATTATAGCAGCAATCATTTTTATAGGACTCTCATCCTGTGATGTGGATAATCTTTTTACAACTGTAAGGGAGATAGACATACCCGAGCATGAAAGAAAACTATCGATAAATACCTCCTTAACAGGAGATTCTATGACTATCTTTATTAGTCACAGCAAGGAAATTGACGATGAGAGTGACTTTTCTCCTATCGATGCGAAAGTTTCGTTGAGAGAAGATGGAAATGAGATTCTTAGTTTTGATTACAATAGTGAAAATAATCTTGATTTGATTATTGATAAAAAACTGGATGAAGCTATTAAACAAGGTAAAGAGTATAGTTTGAAAGTTGATTCAAAAAAATTTGGGACGGCAATCGCCTCCGAAATAGCCCCTAAAAATCCGGTTATTGAAAGTTTGAATTTCAATAAAGAAGTATTTAAAGGAGAATTTGGAGAGTATTGTAAATTCAGTTGTGTGATAAACGATGAGAAAGATGTTGATAATTATTATTTTATATCATTCAAATTGTTAAATTTGGATGGAAGATATCTTGAAGTAAATAGCAAAGACCCGGAACTCAAAAGAGTTTTTATTCGTTCCGATTTATCCAATAACTACCATTCCGAAAGTTTCTTTTTAGTTTCGGATAAAAGTTTTGACGGAAACAAAAGAAAGATTTCATTTGAAATCGACAAACCTTATTATGGAAATAATAATCAATATAAGTATAAAGTCGTAATGCAAGTGAATAGTGTGACAAAAAGTTATTATAATTATGTGATATCAAGAGATCAAGCTCTTTCTAGCAATGATAATCCATTTGCTGAACCGGTAGCAATTGTTGATAATATTGAAAATGGTTATGGTATTTTTAGTGTGTATGCGTATAAGAAATATGTGATTTTTGAAAATTGATGCCATTTCATCCTGAAATTTGCCTACTTCATCACAAAACTGTTTGATGTTTTATACTTTGATGCGATATTTGCATTAAATTAAAACATTAAACAATGAAAAAAATATTGATTCTTATATTTATTACTGTTTTTACAGGGCAGTTGTTAGCTCAAAAAAATTATACGCAGACAATTCGAGGAGTTGTACTTGATAAATACTCCCAAACTACACTTCCCGGAGCTACTGTAATACTATTGGATTCAAATCCTGTCGTAGGAACAACCACAGATTTGGATGGCAACTTCAAACTGGAAAATATTCCGGTTGGAAGACAAGGGATAGTAGTTTCCTATTTGGGATATAGTACTGTAACTAAATCAGGATTAAATCTCAGTTCCGGAAAAGAAATAGTATTGACCATTGAACTTGAAGAGCAATTGACAAAACTTTCGGATATCGTCATATCTGCAAAACAACCAAAAAATGAAGCTCTAAATAAAATGGCAACGGTAAGTGCCAGAAGTTTCACGGTTGAAGAGACGGAACGATATGCCGGTAGTCTTGGTGACCCGTCGAGAATGGTTGCAAATTATGCAGGTGTGGCTATGACAAATGATCAGAGAAATGATATTATTATCAGAGGAAATTCTCCTTTTGGTTTATTATGGAGATTGGATGGAATCGAAATCCCAAACCCAAATCACTTCGGCGCAGCCGGAACAACCGGAGGACCGGTGAGTATGCTCAATAACAATCTTCTTACAAATTCAGATTTTTTCACAAGTGCTTTTCCGGCAGAATTCGGTAATGCAATGTCAGGAGTTTTTGACTTAAAAATGCGAAATGGCAATAATCAAAAAAGAGAATATGTAGGCCAAATCGGATTCAATGGCTTTGAACTGGGAGCTGAAGGGCCTTTTAGCAAAAAGAGCAAAGCATCTTATATGGCAAATTATAGATATTCGACATTGGGAGTATTTGACGCTATTGGACTTGATATCGGAGTAGGGCAAGCCATTCCTCAATATCAGGATTTGACCTTCAAATTGAATTTCCCAAGTACAAAATACGGACGATTAAGCATTGTCGGTCTTGGTGGAAAAAGCTATATAGAATTACACGATAGTGAGGTCGCATTGTCCAATGAAGATGATAATAGCAATTATAATTATGGTGGAGTTGATTTGGATTATGGATCTGATATGGGAGTGATAGGTATTTCTCACTTATATTTTTTTAATAACAACACCCGGCTTGAATCGTTTGCTTCTGTTCTGGGCAATAAGATGACCACCTATATTGATTCATTGAAATTTGATAGTATTGGAAGTATAATTCAAGGTTCTAATTTTAAGTTTTACGAATCTGCTAATACTGAAGTTAAATACTCTGTATCCACACACCTCAAAAAGAAATTTAATGCGAGAAACAATGGATCAATAGGAGTATATTACGATTTGTATGATGTGAGATATCTCGACAGTGTAAAGATAAAAGGAATTGACGGTTTTTACAATAATTTTGATACAAAAGGAAAAATGAATTTGGTAAGAGGATATGGTCAATGGCAACATAGATTTAGCGATAGATTGAAGCTTAATGCAGGTATTTATTCGCAATATGTCGGTATAAATAAAGAGATAGTCGTTGAACCCAGAGTTGGTTTGAAATACAATATTACAAATTCTCAATCATTGAGTATGGGCTACGGTAAACACAGTCAAATGATGCCTAGATTGTTCTATTTTCTACAAACTTTGGTTGACACTGCAAATTTGATTTATGACACACCATATGAAAATCTAAAAATGGCTAAATCTCATCAATTTGTGCTAGGTTATGATAATTTGTTTACTAAAAACTTCAGGTTTAAAGCTGAGGTATACTATCAACATTTGTATGATATACCTGTCAGTAAGGTTACTCCACAGTTTTCAACACTAAACGGAGGAGATTCTTTTGCAGGATTTTTAGAAGATAGTTTGGTCAATGTAGGCACTGGCACGAATTATGGTGTTGAATTAACTTTGGAGAAATTCTTTTCAAAAGGATATTATTTTCTTTCAACATTGTCATTATTTGAATCAAAGTATAAGGATTATGAAGGGGTGATTAGAAATACTGCATTCAATGGAAATTTTGTTGCTAATCTTTTAGGAGGATATGAGTTTAATATTGGAAAGAATAAGACATTATCCGCATCTATAAGAACGGTATATGCCGGAGGAAAAAGATATATTCCTATTGATATTGAAAAGTCTATTAAGACAAATTTCACGGAGTATAACTGGAGTAAAGCATATGAAAATAAATTTGAAGATTACTTTAGGACAGACTTGAGGATTAGTTTTAAAGTAAATGGGAAAAAAATAAATCAGGAATGGGCTTTGGATTTACAAAACCTTACAGACAATAAAAATATATATTCAGAGCAATACAATCCTAGATCAAAGGGTGTGAGCAGAAGCTATCAGACCGGATTTTTCCCTATGTTTTTATATAGAATACAATTTTGATAATGTATTTATCAGTAATATTGGTTTTCATTTGGTATAATTTTAATATATTCGTAAATAAGAGAAACTATAAATGGAAAATAAGCAAACAATAACCGGTAAATACTCTTTTGAAAACGATAAATATTCCGGTTTCAAATTGGAAAGGATATTGATGATATTGGGTATTCCGGTAGTTGGCTTTCTATTGACTTTCATTCTTAATAACGGTCAATTTGACTTATTCTCTCCCGAATATTGCGTAAATTGCATTGCCACTATTATTGTCACCGGTATCAACTGGTTAGGATGCAGGTATATCGTTATCAAATTGTGGAACAAATACCCTTGGCATATTCATCCTATAAAGCATATTTTGGTAGAAATACCCGTTGTGCTGATATTTACAATAAGCTTGAATCTCCTAGTATCTTGGGCTTTTATTTTGCTAGATAAAGAAGCTCTAGATGTAGGAATATTGTGTAGGAATACTGCAATAATTGTACTTCTGGTTTCTTTTCTGGTCAGTCTTCACGAAGCATTATTTTTTTATTTCCAATGGAAAGAAAACTTCAATAAATCTCTTGTATTAGAAAAAGCAAGGATTAAAGCGGAGTATGATGCGCTTAAAAATCAGATAAACCCACATTTTCTGTTCAATAATCTAAATACCTTAATAACCATTGTTGACGAAGACAAGCAAGCTACAAACTATATTCAGGTTTTATCTGATTTTCTGCGTTATACATTGGACTTAAAAGAATCCGATATTAAGACTGTCAAAAGTGAATTGGATATTGTGAAAAAATATGTCTATTTACAAAAACTGAGATTTGGAGACAAATTGATTTTCACCGCAGATGTCAATGAGAAGTACTATGATTACAAATTGCCTTCAATGGCTCTCCAAATGATTGTTGATAATGCGATTAAGCACAATACTATTTCAAAAGAGAAAGTTCTTTCCGTCAATATATTTATTGATAATTCCTATATTGTGGTAAAAAATAATTTGCAAAAGAGATACGGTGTAATTTCAACAAATCAAGGACTTCAAAATTTAAAAAGAAGATATTCTTTTATAACGGAGAAAGAGGTAAAAATCATAGAGACAGACAAGGATTTCATGGTTAAACTACCGTTGATATAAGGTAATGTGCGGTGTAACTATTAAATAGATTTTTAAATAGAATAAATAGTAATCTTTTAAAAGAAAAATAAATGAAAATATTAATAATTATTGCAAATCCGAAAATAGATAGTTTTTCTTTTGCGATAGCAAATAAGTATAAAGAATTAGCATTAACAAAAGATTATGAAGTTGAAATAATAGATTTGTACAGAACTGAACATCAACAACCATTTTTTACTTATGAAAATATAAATGGATTAAAAACAACTTCTGAAATGAAATATTTTCAGGATAAAATTTCCCAAGCTGATGAATTAGTTTTTGTATTTCCATACTGGTGGGGAAGTATGCCTGCGATTTTAAAGAACTTTATAGATTGGAATTTTTCTAGGGGATTTGCTTTTGAATATGTAAATTCAAAACCCAAAGGATTACTCACAAATAAAAAGGTGACGATATTTACAACTACCGGTGCACCATCGTTTATCTATAAAATAACCGGAGCCAATAATAGATTAAAAAAAATGATTCAAAAACAGATTATTGAGTTTTGTGGAATGAAGCTCAAATCATTTAATATTTATGGTGGCGTTGATAAAAGTGGAACAAATACTTCTAAAATTTTA
The DNA here is from genome assembly GCA_027011385.1 of Saprospiraceae bacterium. Classification (GTDB taxonomy): domain Bacteria; phylum Bacteroidota; class Bacteroidia; order Chitinophagales; family Saprospiraceae; genus JADJGA01. The sequence continues at coordinate 17,692 of JALVAD010000370.1, forward strand.
GATAAGATAAGACTTTAAATTATTTCAGAACAGAACTCAAAATAATGAAACCGGAATATAATTATATAGAAATAAACAAAAAATCTTGGAACAATAAAACTGAGTCACATCTCAAATCGGTTTTTTATGATGTTGAAGGATTTTTAAATGGAAAATCTTCATTAAATGAAATTGAATTAAATTTACTTGGTGATGTTAAGGGAAAAAGCATTTTACATTTATAATGTCATTTTGGTCAAGACACAATTTCATTAGGTAGATTAGGAGCAAATGTGACAGGTGTTGATTTATCAGACAAAGCAATTGAAAGTGCAAAAGAACTTTCAAAAAAAGCAAATATTGATTCAACTTTTATATGTTGTGATATTTACGACTTACCAAATTACCTAAATCAACAATTTGATATTGTATTTACTAGCTATGGTACAATTGGTTGGTTGCCGGATATTGATAAATGGGCTAAAATTGTTTCTAAGTATTTAAAGCCTAATGGAAAATTTGTTTTTGCAGAATTTCACCCGGTAATTTGGATGTTTGATGATGATTTCAAGGATGTAAAGTATAAGTATTTTAATTCAAAACCAATTATAGAAACTGAAAGTGGAACATATGCTGATAAAAAAGCCGAAATCAATCAAGAATGCATAACCTGGAATCATGGAATTGGAGAGGTTGTCAATAGTCTTATCAAAAATAATATTGAAATAAATTCACTAAAGGAATATGATTATTCTCCTTATAATTGTTTTAATGGAACTATTGAATTTGAACCCAAAAAGTATCGAATAAAAAAAATGGCAGATAAAATACCAATGGTCTATTCTATCATTGGGAAAAAGGTAAAAAACTAAATGAAATTCTTGAGTTAAATTGGCATAATTAAGACTAATACAAAGCAAGCCTTATGATTATCACCCATATGGGTGGAAAAAAGGATAGAAGGAACAGATAAATTTGCAGTATAATTAATCTCTATTAGTATAAATGTCTCTATTATGATTAAGAATTATCTGCACAAAATATTGGTAATCACCTCTTTTTTTCTAATTGCTATAAATGTTAATGCTGATGATTATTATTGGAATGGGGGAACAGGTGACTGGGATGTTGGATCCAATTGGTCAGATATTACCGGAACAATACCTTTTTCTACACCTCCTGGTCCCGATGACAATGTCTATATCAAAAAAGATGCTGCCTTAAATATTAATCCGGGAGATATCATCACAATCAATCCGGGAAATTATGAGATAAAAAGTCTGAGCATACAGGATTTTATAGATATAAACAATAAACCAAAATTGTTATTTAATGGAACCCAAGCTACAGATACTGTGAACCTCAATGTCAACCAAGATATATTCCTTCATCAATATTTCTTAATAACATACGCAGAACCCGTCTTTAATAGATGGATACTTCATAGTGCAAATGTTCACAATATTGACTCCAAAGGTAAGGATATGAATTATGTGATCGTAGATTTAGACAATACGAAAACAACCATAATAGGAAATATTAAAGCTTCACAACAATTCCAAGTAAAAAACGGTGAATTATTCGGCGATGCCATAGATATAAATACTAAGCATTTCTTGGTTTACACATCCCCTAATGATTTAACTCATTTCAAAACAATCAATCTCATTAATCAATCTCGAATAATCTGCGGGGAGTTCAAAGCGTCTTTCAATTATGAAACAGATTCTTATGCTGGAGATTTTCTCATAGACTGCCATTTATTTACAGGAGGTAACGAATCAGATTATGGGAATGTCAGTGTATATCTGAGAGATTCTATTTTACCAACACCAACTTTTTATAATATGACAGGTAAAGGAATAACTATCTATGATCTTACCATAGATAGTGATACTAAGATTGTGATAACCGGGCAGATATCGGTTCACAATTTTACTGTTGTACAACCTAACTCTGAGATTGTATTTAATTTAAAAACTTCTTACCAACCTGATTACAACGATCCTCGCCGGAATACTTTTCCGATAAGTGGTACCGTTTCTATGCCTACACCGCCACCAAGTGATTGTCCGGCTCTTACACAATTATATACAACTGAAGGCTCTCTCGAAAAAATGGAATTTGTAAAAAATTCGGGGATAGTTACATTTGATCATGTAAGAATTCGAGGTATAGGAACTAGTGGTGCTGCCACTTTTAATGTTACCAATGGCATTGTTGAGGATTATGCCTCAGATTGGGACAATATCTCAGGAATACCCTCAGTAGATTATTACTGGGTAGGAGGTTCAGGCAATTGGGATGATCCTATGCATTGGGCAACTAGCTCCGCAGGAACAGGAAATGGTACTTGTGTACCTACGCTTTTTGATGATGTGTATTTCGATGGAAATTCTTTTCCGGGAGGGAATAATACCGTAACTATTAATAATAACATATTGAATGAATGTAAACTATTAGAATGGACTGCTCCGATTAATAATAAGATAGAATTCAGTAATAATAGTGGTACAAGACCAGAGCTTTATGTTGCAGGAGACTTAAAGCTCCCATCGGGAATGACAATTTTGGATCCTGGAAATTGGGGAGTGTTCGAACTTATTGGTACGGGTAATTTTGTTGTCGATGCACCGAATATAGACCTCCCTGATCTAAACTTTAAGAATGCTTCAGGTACTTGGACCCTGTTAAGACACACGACTTGTAGAAGTATAGATCTTGGTGGTGGAGCATTGAATACCGGAAATAAGGATATCACATTATCTAAAATGGTTTCTTCTAATGCTTCCGTTCCGAAATTTTTCGAATTGACGTCCTCCACCATTGTAGCATCAGATAGGATTGATTTCGGTATATATAGTAATACTGCAACAGTGGATGCCGGAACCAGCTACCTTAAAACCAAGAGATTCATTGCTTCTGATGGAACATTTAATATTGTTCATATGGTGAATACTCATGACACCCTATTTTTTGCAAAAACTTACTACATCAAAAAGCTAATATTAGATTCTCCTTATAAACTTACAACCCAAGATTCATTGATAGTGGACTCCTTAATCCTTATGCAAGATGGATGCGAACTAGAACTTAGTATAGATACTTGGGATTATCCTACAGCAGGATTAGAAGTCAAGGAAGGTATACGAAGTTATGCACCGGGAACAGGAGCTTTTCCAAAGATTTATTCAGATGAGGATGGAAATGGTGTCACACTTCATTTCCTCCCTCATAATCTCTGTGTAGAAGGAAAAATTTCTTTTCGTGATGTAATAGGTGTAGGTGATGGTATTATCCATGTACCTGATGGCATTTCTCTGGGAGGTAACACTAATTTTAATTTTTCACCTACTCCTTCATATTCAGACAAACTTTTTTGGATTGGAGGTCAAGGCGCATGGTCAGTCAAAAAAAATTGGTCAACAGGATCAGGCGCTTGCCCCGCAGACATATCTCCATCAAATGCTGATACGCTGATATTTGATAATTATAGTACCATATCAGGAGATACTGTTTTTCTACCGACAATTAAGAATGCCAAATCACTTGTAATGAGAAATTCGGATCCATCTAGGACTAGCCGTTTTTATTTAGGCAAACAGTTAAAACTCACCCATTCATTTATTCTGGAAGGTGGCAACCTCATCGTAGATGATGATACAAGCACAATAAGTCCTGCCGCGATATGGGTAGATAAGGAGGTCAGCTTGACTAATAATACTCAATTGACGATTGATAGTGTAACCATATACGCAGGAAGAAAGCCATCACTATTGACCAAAACTACTTTTTCAATAGATGGTACTTCTTCTCTGACAGGTACCAATGGGAAAATCGTTATAAAGGGGCACTCTTCCATTCCCGGAAATAAAACAGTAGAAATAGACCTAAATGCTTCTGGTGATATGACAGATATCAGTTTTGAGATTAGAAAAGCTATAAATGGAGAAAATGATTACCATATGAGTTTTGATTTTGGGGATCACTTAATCAAGAAACTTTTATTTAATAACCAATCACCATTTTTACAAGGAGGAGCAATTCAGAAATATAATATTATTGGAAATGTTAGGACAGCTTATGCAATTGTTAATTATGGGAAACTAATTGTGAAATCAGGAAATCGAATCTATACTAACCAATAGTAAATATTGACAATAATTACTCTATAATCATAATACAAATTATAAAGAAAAAAATGAAAAATCTATACACACATTTGCTCCTATTGATATTATTCACAATACCCTACCTTGGTTATGCGCAATTTACAAATAATGGTGCAACGGTAGTAGTTGAAAGTGGAGCAAGTATCATTGCCAATGGAGATTTTAACAATATTAATAACGGAGATCTTACAATCGTTGGAGAAATAACTGTAAAAGGAGATTTGACAAATGAAGGGACATTGAATGCAGATCCATTATCAACAGTGAAATTAAATGGAACTACATCACAGACGCTTAATCTTAATAACGCGACTATCCAAAATTTTGAAATTTGGAATTCATTTTCAGATATTAGCTTAGCATCCTCTTTTACTATTAATGGAGAAGTTGTTTTTGGACAAGCTTCGAATAACCTGGTACTAGGAGACTACAACTTAAAGATCGGTCCCAAAAAAACGGCTGAAACCATGGGAACTTTTGATAGATCCGCGGCAGCACCCGGGTGGGTTGATGCAAAAGGATCCGGGAAACTCATCCGTGATTATTCAGGAGACATAACAAGTCTTAATTTTCCTATTGGCGATGATACTTACTATACTCCGGTTATAATTGATGTCACTTCCGGTACAGTAGCAACAGGTAAAATTGGAATTAAGCTTACCAATGCAGCACATCCCGATCTACCTTCTGATGCCACCGCATATTTAACAAGATATTGGGACATCAGTACGATGGGTATGGGGACTAATTTCAGCGCGGATCTGACTGCTACTTATAATGTTAATAACGATAGAGTATTAATCGGTTCAGCTGTTGAAGAGGATATTGTTGGAGCAAATTATGATGGCATAGCATGGGATTTTACCAATGGACAAAACATTTCTCCACATCAAATTAAAGGGACTATAACAGGAGATAGGTCATTTACAGGACTTAATAGAAAACTTATTGAATGGACGGGAGCGGTCAGTCAGCAGTGGAATAATACTGATAATTGGAATTCTAATTCTATTCCCACCATTGATAATGAGGTGTTGATTCCCTCTGGTCTATCAAATTATCCCCATCTCGGTTCCGGATTATTTGCAATAGGAAGCAATCCTAACAATGGTGCATTTGAATGTTATAAATTGACAATAGAATCAGGAGCATCATTTATAACACTCCCAAATAATAAAATAGAAAATCGTGGAGACATTATAATATGGGGAAATATGTGGGTACAAAACTCTGCTGTAGATGCATTTAATAATTTTAGTAATTCTAAAATTATTATTGAAAATGCGGGAGAACTCACATTTCATTGAGTAATTTATCTTAAATCGGGTAGAAGTGTGTTACCTTCCGATGATAATATCACCTAGATAGAAGCTGATTTTTCAGTACTAGAGGATATAACATATATTCTTGCACCCACACTGAAAAAATCATCTATGTCATTACATCCATATCATTATATCTTTCATTCTGCTTCATAAAGATTTACTTAATTTGTATTTTTTT
>JALVAD010000371.1 GCA_027011385.1 Saprospiraceae bacterium
GATATTTATTATTGCAGTAGCAGCAGCAGAAGTGGCGATTGCAATAGCGATAGTAATTGATTTTTACAGAACGCATAAGAGCGTCAGTGTTGAGGAAGGAGAAATGATGAAATATTAGTTGGAGCGAAATTAAAATTAAAATAATAAAACAATAGAATATGGATTGGTCATATACAATTTGGATTCCATTATTACCTCTGATCGGATTTTTGATAATCGGGTTTGTTGGTAGGAAATTACCTTATCCGGTACCGGGATTGATTGGAACAACGGGGATATTCGGTGCATTGGTATTGTCGTATATTACGGCATATAGATACTTTTTTGTTGCAAACACAGCCGGTTCATTTGAGCCGATTAAGGGGGTAGAAATGCTTTGGATGACATTTTCCGATAAACTTCATTTCAATATGGGGGTATTGTTGGATCCGATATCTGTAATGATGTTGGTGGTTGTTACTACAGTTTCATTTTTAGTGCATTTGTACAGTATAGGATACATGAAAGGCGATCCCGGATTTGGGAGATTTTTCACTTTCTTATCTTTATTTACTTTTTCAATGTTGGGATTGGTAATTGCTACTAACTTATTTCAAATATATTTCTTTTGGGAATTGGTGGGAGTTTCATCCTATTTATTGATTGGATTTTATTACGAAAAACCTTCAGCTATTTTAGCTTCAAAGAAAGCTTTTATTGTGACAAGATTTGCTGATTTCTTTTTCTTGATTGGTATATTGGTTATTTCATATTATACAGGCACTTTTGATTTCTTGACATTGAATGGAATGTCAGAGAGTGCTCTTGCAAGTGTTGGTTCAGCTAGTTTTATGGGGATGTCAGTATTAGCATTAGGATTGACTTTAGCATTTATAGGAGGTGCAGGAAAATCTGCAATGTTTCCGTTACATATTTGGTTGCCGGATGCTATGGAAGGTCCCACACCTGTTTCTGCGTTGATTCACGCTGCAACAATGGTTGTTGCCGGAGTCTTTTTGGTGGCAAGACTATTTCCGATGTATTATCATGTTGATGGAGGATCGGTATTGCATACGATAGCATTTGTAGGAGCTACATCATCTTTGATAGCTGCAATTATCGCTACAACGCAAATGGATATCAAGAGGGTTTTAGCATTTTCTACAATGTCTCAGATTGGATATATGATGTTGGCTCTTGGAGTATCAGGCTATGAAGGACACCACGGATTGGGATATACCGCTTCTATGTTTCACTTATTGACACATGCATTCTTTAAGTCATTATTATTCTTGGGTGCAGGATCTATAATTCATGCTGTACACAGTAATTATATGACTAAGATGGGGGGATTAAGAAAATATATGCCTATTACGCACATTACATTTTTATTAGCGGCTTTGGCTATTTCAGGAATTCCTCCTTTTGCAGGATTTTTTAGTAAGGATGCTATATTGGATGCTGCATATATGGATAATAAAGTATATTTTTGGATTGGTTGGTTTGTTGCAGGATTGACGGCATTTTATATGTTTAGGTTGTACTTTAGGATATTTTGGTATGAGGATAGAGAATATCACCACACACCGCATGAATCTCCTTTAACAATGACGATACCGTTGATGGTTTTAGCTGCATTATCAGTTGTAGCAGGATTTGTGTTTTTCTATGTTTTACCTTTTGGAAGATATATAACACCTACAGGTGAAGAATTTCATATGCATATGGATTACTTTTTAGCATCAATATCCGTATTAGTTGGTGTTGTTGGTATTGTAATAGCGTGGATCATGTATTTCAAGAAGAATGATAAAGCGGAAAAAGTTGCCAAGGCATTTGGAGTTTTTTATAAATGGACATACAACAAATTCTATATTGATGAAATTTATATGTTTGTAACAAAGAAAATAATGTTTGGAATTATATCTGCTGGTTGGATGTGGTTTGATACAAATATTGTTGATGGATCTATGAATTTGATTGGGAATACTACTGTTAAGACATCTTATGCATTGAAGAAGATTCAATCAGGGAAATTGCAGGACTATGTATTTGGAATAGTCTTGGGAGCTGTTGGATTAGCAGTGATTTTTATATATATTTGGACACGTTGATAATAATATAAATTATGAATATATTAACACTATTAGTAGT
>JALVAD010000372.1 GCA_027011385.1 Saprospiraceae bacterium
TTTCCTCTCTATGAGTTGATTTTCGTGCTAAGATCAGCAAAGTACATGCAAAGTATCCCAAAGGAAACTATCCAAGGGAGAATAAAGACATCCCAATTATTTTTTTTACTAGACAACTTTATTATTTTTGAGCCTTATTAAAATTAAAATCAGTGTACAAATCAAAAAAAGTAATAGTGGTAATGCCGGCATACAATGCTGCGCAAACAGTGGAAAAAACCTTTGAGGAAATCTCAAGACCACTGGTAGATGAAGTGATACTTTGTGATGATAATAGCAAAGACAATACAGTCGAAGTGGCAAAATCATTGGGTATTAAGCATATAATTGTACACGAAGAAAACAAGGGTTATGGTGCTAATCAAAAATCTCTGTACAGTAAAGCATTGGAACAAGGTGCAGATATCGTCATAATGCTGCATCCGGATTATCAATATACTCCCAAGCTGATACCTGCAATGTGCAATATTATCGGAGAAGATTTATACCAAGTGGTGCTTGGATCCCGAATATTAGGCAAAGGCGCATTGAAAGGAGGAATGCCCTTGTACAAATATGTATCAAACAGATTTTTGACATTTACCCAAAACTTGCTTATCGGAAGTAAGTTGTCTGAGTTTCATACGGGATACAGGGCTTTTAGCCGCAAGGTATTGGAAGACATCAATTTCGATAACAATTCTGATGATTTTGTTTTTGACAATGAAATGCTTTCGCAAATAGTGTACAAAGGATACGAAATAGCAGAGGTGACCACACCCACAAAATATTTTGAAGAGGCCTCATCTATCAATTTCAGGCGTAGTGCCAAATACGGTCTTGGAGTATTGAGAGTATCAATAGTTCATTTTTTATCAAAGTTGGGAGTAATGAAGTCAAAATTGTATAAGTAACGTATTATGAGTCTAGGTATTACTAATAATATTAGCTTTAACTTAATAATATTCAGTATTCCCGCTTTCATTGCTGTAATTTTCTTTATTAAAGGGAAAGAAAAATTTTCGTTATTTCTTTTAATATTGAGTGCTTTTTTATTAAGATTGTATTTAGCTAGTTTAGATCCTTTTTTACATAGTTGGGATGAGAGATTTCATGCTTTAGTGGCTAAACACATGATAACCCATCCTTTTAAACCGATGTTAAGATTATTTCCAATTATAGATTATAACCCTGCTTCATGGTGTTGTAATCATATATGGGTTCATAAACAACCTTTATTTTTATGGCAAATGGCTATGTCTATGAAGTTGTTTGGAGTAAATGAAATAGCATTAAGGCTGCCTTCTGTCATTATGGGCACTATAAGTATATTTTTCATATATGAGATTTCCAGGTTTTGGACAAAGGATAAATATGTAAGTTTTTTATCAAGTCTATTGTTTGCATTTTCAATTTATCAGTTAGAGCTCACTACAGGCAGGTTTAGTTTAGATCACAATGATGTTGCATTTGCGTTTTATGTAACTGCTAGTATTTGGGCTTTTGTGAAGTACTATAAAAATAATTTTTCAATAAAATGGGCTATCATTTTAGGAATATTTGTTTCAGCAGCTGTTTTAAATAAATGGTTACCGGGATTACTCATCTATGGTGCTTGGGGAATTAATATTATTATTAATAAAAAATTACGAAATGGTAAGCGACAATATTTTAATATTTTTATTTCGATTTTAGTAGCTTTTTTATTATTTCTTCCATGGCAACTTTATATTAAATCAAATTTCCCAATTGAGGCGGCTGCTTCATTTGGTCAAAACTGGGATCATATTACAAAAGTACTTGGAGGGCATAGTGGTAGTGCTTGGTTCTATTTAGAATTTATGCAAACAGCTTATGGATTTTATTTAATTCCTTTTTTTATTTTAGGGCTGGTTTCTATTTTTTTTGATAAAAAGGTTGATTTGACTTTATCTATTTCTTTTGTATCAATAATAGTGGTTTTATATGCTTTTTTTTCAATTATTGTTGCCACTAAAATGCCTGCTTTTACTTATCCGGTTAGTTCATTGATAATTACATTGATATCTTACGGGATTATGAAGTTTTTATCATTTATTAATATTTTAACTCAAAAGTTCTTTAACAAAAAAATATACAAGTACTTTTTTATGCTTTTCATTATATTTATAGC
>JALVAD010000373.1 GCA_027011385.1 Saprospiraceae bacterium
TATTAACATATTTCAAATTATGAAAAAAATGATTACATTTTTTAGTTTTATTAAACATGATTTTAAAAGAAAAATTTCTTATCTGGCTATTCCCACGATAGGTATTTTAGTTATATTGTTGACTCTGACCGGTTTTAATAACAATAGCCTACTCAAAAAAATCAATGTATTTAGCCCACCTGCTCCCCCTCGTATAGGAGATGAAGTCTGGTCTGACAATAATGGTAACGGAATTAAAGATGCCGGTGATTTCGGGATGGGAGGTGTAGTTGTCAATCTTTATGACAATACAGGTGCATTTATTGCAACAACAACTACTTCTTTAATCGCACCTATCGGTAAATATTATTTTGAAGATATCGCTCCGGGTGATTATTATCTAGAGTTTTTAGCTACGGGGATAGATCCAAATTATACTCCAACATATCCTGATATTAATGGTAATGCAAATGACGATATAGATAGTGATGTGACTGGAGCTAATGGAGCACAGACCACGGATATTTTTACGGTATCAGCCGGAATGGATGATATGAATTTTGATGCCGGATTCTATATAGAATCAACCATCGGTGACTATATGTGGGAAGACCAAAATGCTAATGGTATTCAGGATGCCGGTGAACCAAATGTGGGAGCTGGATTTCAAGTAACGATCGAAGGTACTGATGGTACAGGCGCTGCATATGGCCCCTTTCCTACAAATACTGATGGAGCAGGTAATTATAGTTTTACAAATGTTCCCCCGGGAAATTATAAATTGACTTTTGATCTTGGAGGTTTTAGTGCGTTTACGTATAAAGATGAGCCGGCTGCAACAGAAGATACTGATAGTGATGTTGATAATATTGGAGAAACAGATTTTTTTGATGTCGTAAGTGATGATGATAGATATGATACAGAAATGGATGCAGGAGTATATACTTATGCCAATATCGGTGATTATACTTGGGAAGATATGAATGCAAATGGAATTCAAGATGCAGGTGAACCTGATTTACCGGGTATTGATGTTACTTTGAACGGAACAACTGGAAATAATACTGCTGTTTCTGTTACCAATACTTCATCAGCTGCCGGTATATATACTTTTAATCAAGTTATTCCCGGGACATATACTTTAACATTTGCAGAGCCTGCACCATACCATAGGACTTACCAATATGAGGTAGGTGATGATGCAACTGATAGCGATCCGGATCCAACGACAGGAATTACCGCTCCATCATTCACAGTTATAAGTGCTCAAATTGTTGATAGTATTGATGCTGGTTATTACCGATATGCATCAGTTAGCGATTATGTATGGGAAGATTTGAATGGTAATGGAATACAAGATGGAAATGGTCCGGGAGTACCGGGTGTAGATGTCACAATAAGCGGTAATACAGGAAATGGAACTGCCATTGCCGCTGTCACAGTAACAACAGATGGTGCAGGAAATTATCAAATTCCTGATATTATTCCGGGTAATTATACTATTAATTTTGCAATAGGTACAAGCACAATGAATGAAATAACTATTCAAGATGTAGGTGATGATAATCTTGATAGTGATCCTGATCCAATATCAGGTGATGTTCCTGCTTTTGATATTGTCAGCAATGATGCGATAACCAATGTCGACGCAGGATTTTACCGCTATGTACATATTGGTAATTTTGTATGGGAGGATATGAATGGAGATGGAATCCAAGATGCCGGGGAACCGGGCATGAATGGCATAAAAATCGAATTAACGAGAGTTTCAGGTGGTACGGTTTTCAATAATACTACAGATGCCCTTGGTAATTATTTATATGATGACACTCATCAACTATCTCCCGGGTCATATCATTTAAGATTTCTCCCCCCACCAGGATATTATATAATAGACCCTGACATGACAACTGAAGATTTGGACAGTGATCCTGATCCTTTCTCTGAGACCACTCTTGATTTTACTATAGAATCTGGTGTAGAAACTTTAGATTGGGATGCAGGGATGTACAAACCGCCTACGATTGGAGATTATACATGGAGAGACCAAAATACCGATGGGCTTCAGGATAATACTGAACCGCCTATGACTAATGTAGAAGTTAGATTATTTAGGGATTCAGATGGAACGCTGGTTGGTTTTACTGTATCAGATGGATCTGGATTTTACCAATTTACTGATGATAGAGACGTTAAACCCGGTGATTATTATATAGAATTTGGTCTTCCTAATACATTTTTATTTACAATTCAGAATGCGGGTGCTGAGGATTTAGATAGTGATCCAGATGATATTACAGGTATTACACCAACTTTCTTTGCTTATTCAGGTATTGATACCACTTTTATAGATGCCGGTTATTATGTAGAGCCCCCCACAGACTGTCCTAGTGATAATACTGCCGGTGCATGTGAGGATGCTCCGGTTCTCTGTGAGCTTGATGAACTCAATGAGTTTTGTACAACAATGGTTGAACAAAATCAACAAACAGCTATCCCAGGATGCCCTCCTGGAACTGCATTTTTCCACAATCCATCTTGGTTCGCATTTGTAGCCGGTGCGACAGATGTTTCATTGATTATACATGCGTTTAACTGCATTTCAGGATCCGGCGGAGGAAATATTGGGATTCAATATGGAATTTATGACGATTGTGATATGAACAATCCTATAGTCTTGCAATGTCCATGTGCTTCACCAGGGGATATCCCTGTTTCTATGACAGGGCTTACCATTGGTCAAACATATCATTTCTTTATAGATGGATGTAGTGGAACACAATGTTCTTATTGGATAGAAGTAACTGAGGGAGGTGGAATTCCTGAAATAATCGGCGCAGATAATCTAATTTGTGATGATTTGTTTCCGGATTGTAATGAAATATGTGTTGGTGCGGATGTGACATTTACTCTAGAGGATATTTATAATGCAGTTACATTTGTTTGGACCATGAATGGGGTTGAAGATTCTACATCTGTACCTGATACGACCATGCATTTTGATACCCCCGGCACATATACTTTATGTGGGTATGGAAAAAATGCTTGTAGCATTGGTGATGAGCTATGTATCACCTTTGATGTTGTTCAATTAGACCCCGAAGATTTAGGTAAGTTTGATATTTGTGCAAATGAATTAGAAGGTGGTGTTACTCCCGGTGATTGGGAAGGTCCGCCATTGTATGTAGAGGGGAAAGACTCTGTTCAATTGTCTACTTCACCTCAAGGTTGTCAATATTGGCAAAAAATTGAAATTGTAGAAATACCAAGAGATACGGTTGTAATTGACACTACTGCCTGTAAAGATGAGGATATAGAAATAGGTCCTGAAACATTTACATTTGATGTCATAGACTATCCGGTTACGGATCCGGGTGCTTCTGATGAAGGATGTGATAGGATATATATGGTGACAACTCATTTCATAGATTTAAAGGGACAGATACAATCTGAATGTTCAGGTCTAGGTGATGGTTCAATAAAACTTACATTTTTTATAGATGATTCTGCCAATGTTGGCAGTATTGTATATCAATGGTATCATGACGGTTTTGAAATTGACAATAGTAATTCGGATTTTATAATCGTTAATGAAGATGGAAACTATTATATAGTTGCTACGGTTAGCTTCCATGGTGTAGATTGTGTATTTGATGATTTGGATGATGATGATATCGTTATCGAAGATTTTCTACCTACAACGCCGGAAGCATACCAATGGCCAACTCCTATTTGTAATAATCTGGATGAAGATTTTGAATATGAGATTATCAACACGAATACTGATTATGATTATATTTGGTCTTATCCATCGGATTTGGAATATCCACCAACGATATCCAGTGATGGAACAGTTATTAGTATCAATTGGCATGGTTCGGCAGGAGGAGATTTATGTGTATACGCTTTTGATGCATTATGTGGTGCTTCAGATACAGTTTGCCAAATAATTGAGGTCGTTCCAGCACCAAATGCTGAATTCACTATGCAAGATACGATTTGTCTTTCATCAGAATTAAATGTAGTATACACAGGTAATGCTAGTGCATCTGCAGATTATACTTGGAATTTTCCAGGAGCAACAGAAACTTCAGGCAGCGGGGGAGTTGGGCAAGGTCCACATACTCTAGTTTATACTTCACCGGGATTGAAAATAGTTAGTCTCAATGTGGATGAAAGTGGATGTCTATCTGAAACAAGGTTGGATACTGTAATAGTGCAAGCACCATTACAAGCTCCTACTGTGATATGCAATTCTACCGCAACATCTGTTCAGTTTACATGGGATGATGTGCAAGATGCAAACAATACTACAGTTGAGGTATTGTCAGGTCAAACTGGAGTTAAAACAGGTAACTCTTACAAGGTAAGTAGTCTTGGACCAAACGAAAAAGTAAAGATAGTCCTTCACTTTGAGTCAAAAACTTTTTGCCCCGGTATCACGGATACTACGGAATGTCAAGCTAATGATTGCGAACCTGTAACTATAGTAATTAATCCGGCAGATACCGCAGTTTGCTTGGATTTGGATGGTAATAATTCTGAATTCAAATTAGATTATACTGTATCATCTACAGGTGGACAAGTAAGTTGGGAAGGAAAGGGAATAGTAGATACTATTACCGGAATGTTTGATCCTGATTCAGCCGGTATCGGTACACATACTATCTTATTGAAGTATTATAGGGATGGATGTTATTATCCTCAACCTGCAAAAATAACGGTTAATGAGCAACCGACATCAGATTTTGCAATAGCTTTTGATACAATATGTATCCTTGATGAGGCAACAATCGATTATATAGGTACAGCACCAACAGGTACTGCTGACTGGAACTTTGATTTTGGTCAAGTCGTCTCCGGAATAGGACTAGCACAACACACAATTAAATGGAATAGTTCGGGTAAGAAGAAAATCAGTTTAGTTGTGGAAAACAATGGCTGTTTGTCTGATAGTACTTTTGGCTATGTTTTAGTTCAAGATACACTTGATGATATAATCATAAGCTGTGCTCCTTCTCAAGATAGCATTGTTTATACTTGGAATCTCGATTCAAAAGCAGATGCATATGTAGTGTATATTAATGGAACTAAAGTGGATAGCGCATATATTAACAGATGGGTAATAAATGGACTAGAACCTGGTGATAATGTTGATATTTCGGTAATTGCTATAGATAAAGGTGTGTGCGGTAATAAATCTAAATTTGAAACATGTACTGCAAGACCTTGTCCTGATTATAAAATAAATATTACTCCTAATATTGATACGATTTGTCTTGATGACAATAGTAGTCCAATCAAATTTATAGCTACAATTGATAATAGTGATGGTACAGGAACAATTGAATGGAGTGGTAATGGTATTGATAAAAACACAGGAGTTTTTGATCCTAAGATTGCAGGTGAAGGAACTCATATTATTCATATGCAATTTACTGAAGTTTGTCCTAAAGACACAACTTTTACGATCGAGGTAATACAAAGACCAAAAACAGAACTAAGTGTTGAAAAAGAAAAAATTTGTGTAACAGATAGCGCTTTATTCACCTATTTTAGTAATAATCCTGCTAATACCAAATACAAATGGGAAATTTCAGGAGCTCAGCTTATAACTATTAATAATTCTTCATTCTATCTAAAATGGGATACTCCGGGAACATATACCGTGTCCCTCAGTACAAATAACAGTGTTTGTGAAGGAGAAAGCAGAGAAATAGATATTGTTGTTGAACCTGAATTAGTTCCACCGGTTATTATTTGTAATTCTACTACTAATTCTATTGAAATAACATGGGATGATATTAATTGTTCTTCTTCTTTTAATGTGTATGTCAATGATGAAATGGTATTGAATACTACCGATACTAAATATATATTAAAGGATTTGGAACCAAATAGCAGTATTGATTTTAAAGTTGAAGCTGTCACATCTTGCGAATGTCCATCGGTATCAGCAACTGTTAATTGCGAAACAGAACCATGTCCAGATATTATATTGGAAATAGGAAATCTACCATCTCAAATATGTGTATCTGATATAGATACACATATTAAACTTGAAGCTAAGATTACAGGCTTAAACACCGGCACGATATCTTGGGCGGGAACAGGAATTGATAATAGTGGCAACTTGAATCTTTCAGGCTTCAATCCGGGCGAATATGTTTATACTTTGAAATATACAGTTAGTCAATGCGATTACTCTACTACTGATACAGTTTTGATAACACCGCTTCCATATTATACGACTTCTTCTATTGATCCATTGTGTTTTGATGATGAAAATGGAGGAATAATAGTTACTGCTGATGAGAAATACAGCTATTATTTGGATGGAGAGCTTTCCGAATCTCCCAATTTCAATAATCTAGCAGCCGGAACTTATACTCTTACTGTAAAAGATAATTATGGCTGTGAATCAAGTCAGACAATCACACTTACTAACCCGAGTGCTATGGAACCAAGTATTTTTGGCCCTGTTTCTATTAATGAGAACAGTTCTGGTACTTATACGCTTAAGGATGTCGATGGATTCAATCTTACCAGTATCGTTTGGAGATATGAAGGAGGTGATACTATTTGTAGTGGTTCTGATTGTAATTCTGTCACGATAGAAATTTCTGAAGACAAGACTCTTTGTGTGGATATTATCAATAACAAAGGATGTGAAGCATCGACTTGTACTGATATCATTTATATCGAAAATGTAGATATTGACATCCCAAATATCTTTTCTCCTGATGGCGATGGTTTGAATGATGTGTTCTATATTACTTCAGACAATACCGTAGCAAGTATTAAGGAATTGAAAATATTCGATAGGTGGGGTAATTTGGTTTTTAGTCAAAACGACTTTCCAGCTAATGATAAATCTTATGGTTGGGATGGAACTTATAATGGCAAAAAGCTAAATCCGGGCGTTTTTGTCTATTATGCTATATTCCAAATGAATCAAAGAAAAGATATTAAAATGGTGGGCGACGTAACCATCATGAGATAATAGATTATTTAGTGCCTTCAATAAAGTAAGCAATAAAACAACCCGGTATTTATCGGGTTGTTTTATTTTATAAATACATAAATATTCAACAATATTTAAAGCAGTTATTATGTTTGTATTATTATTTTATATTAATTTTGTATAAAAATAATTAATCATGAGAAACATACTTATCTATTTAGGAGTAATTTTTGTTTTAGGAGCTTGCTCAACTACAAAATCAGCCAAAGAAGCTAAAGGAGAAGTTGCTAGTATTGAACAAATCGCAAAAAATAATTTTGGAGATGATTTTAAAATTACTTACAATAGATCAAAAAAATATGCTACGATTACAAAAAAATTGGATACAGAACCATATCAATTGAAAATCATGGTTTACGATACTAAAACAAATAAGATATTATGGGGAAAGAAAGCACTTAAGGGAAAAATAGAATGGATATCAAGAAACGAATTGCAGGTGAGCTATGTCACAAAACAGAACAAAAGAAATATACAAATCTATAATGCCAAAACAAAGCAAGTAAGTTATAAGTAGTAATCATACTATAAAGACACTATCCTAAAAAGTGTGTAAACATAAAATAGAAATAAATCTAAAAAACATTAAATCTATCATTAAAAATAGTCAAGAATTGACTTAAAA
>JALVAD010000374.1 GCA_027011385.1 Saprospiraceae bacterium
GATAAAGGAATAAGTAAAGTGAATAAAAACCATTTATATAGCATAAAATAATTGTTAATTTTTATAAAAGAATATCAAAGTTATAATCTTATTTCGCAATTATATAACAAATGTGTATCAAATTCAGTTATTAAATTCAGAAAATAAGATTAATATATGAAGTTTTTTTCTGTAATGACTATGTTTTTAATGGTTCAAGTATTAGGATTTGGACAAGGACATGTTATTCACCTAAAGAATCCGTCTTTTGAAAGTTTCCCGGCTCAAGGTACTGACAAACCTTTCTTTTTACCCGGCTGGGGTGATTGTGCTCCATATTATTTCAGAAATGAAACCCCTCCTGATATTCATTCAATAAATTCAGATTTTTTTGGAGTTCATAAATCAGCAATAGATGGGAATACTTTTGTCGGAATGGTCACTCGTGGTGGAAATGAGACCTGGGAGATGATTTCACAAAGATTAAGTTCTGCTCTCTTACCGGATAAATGTTATGAATTCAAAATAATGCTTGCCAGAGCAGAAAAATATTTAAGTAAGGAAAGAAGAGATACTTCCCATTTTTACAATTTCAATAAACCTGTAAAATTGAGAATTTGGGGTGGTGTATCGGCTTGCAGAAAAACACAATTATTGGCTGAATCAGATCCGGTAGTAAATACAGATTGGAAAGAATATACTTTTAGATTTAAACCAAAGGAATTATACACATATATCTTATTTGAAGTTTTTTATAAAACACCTGTTTTGATTCCCTACAATGGAAATATCTTGATGGATAATGCCAGTGATATAGTAGAAATACCTTGCCCTAACGATGATTTGCTTGCATCGGTAGATATCGCATTACCACCAGCCAGAGTAAATAAAGAATTACCAAAAACACGGAAAGCTTTAGTTACAAAACCTGTAAAAAATAGACCAAAAAAAGAAAATACCGCCATTGTTAGCAGACCTAAGACACCGGAAAAAACCATTGTCACTAATACCCATAAAAATAAACCGAAAATATTGAAGAAGTTGGATAAAAATTCAATATCTATTGGACAAACCATCAAAATCAATAATTTGTATTTTGAAGCGGATAGTGCCAATTTGAAAGAAGATTCTTATGAGGTATTGGACGAGATATATGATTTTCTTAAAGAAAATCCTAATGTCATAATAGAAATAGGGGGACATACAAATGGATTACCCTCCAGTGACTTTTGCAATAGATTATCTACAGCAAGAGCTAAAACCGTCGCTGATTATTTAAGAGCTAAAGGAATACCTAAATATAGGATTAAGTATAAAGGATATGGTAAATCCAAACCCTTATACACAAACAAGACTCCTTTTGGCCGTAGAAAAAACCAAAGAGTAGAAATCAAAATATTGAGGGTTGATTAACCGACGCTATTTATTAAGGTATATCTATTTCAAATCTAATAAAAATCCTATTGTAAAGTTTGCATCCCAGTCAAAAACATACTGATCGCAGCCAGTGGCATCTTTGATTGCTTTGTAGATATTGATTCCTGCTTCCATTTTTGCTCCTTCAACTTTATATTCTTTTGGAGTTTTTAGAACCGTATATCTCTCCTTACCATTTCTAACTTTTTTAGCTAATTTGAATGGTACACCTCCTATCATAAAGCAAACGTCAGTTCTTTTACCAGGAATCAACTTTGCTTTATTATATACATCTTGATAAGCGGTTTTGGCATTTACATTATTCTTGTAATACTTCGCACCATATGTCTCCAATCCTTTTATAGAGCCATCGTTTTGAACCCAGGATATTTTAGTATTTCCTGAGCCGATATCCACGACAAAAGCAGTAGCTTTATATCTGGTTGGCAATACTGATTTAAGTGCATACCTAGCTTCTTGCTCAGGAGTGACCGTATTAACAACATAATTCATGTTTTTTAATTCTTGGATGATTTTTTTTGTAGAATTGACTTTCATCGCACCTGAACTTACCACAAAATGTATATCCCTTCCATTCACACCATAGTCTAATATATTGGTAATATATTTTTTTAGTCCTCCTCTGATATCAGCTGCGGAAGCCATATTGTCATACACAAGACTATTGCCCCATTCCGCTTTTTTCAATTCCCAGTTTTTATTTCTATCAATATTTACTATAAAACTATTAAATCCTGAAGCACCCAATTCAACAACACCTTTAAGTTTTCCATTTTTTGGTTTTGTAGGTGTGTAACTAAAAGCTTTTCTGCTTGATGAATGCGATATTGTAGTAGTATGTGATGCATTATCATTTGTCTTATGCTCTATTTTTTGTTCTGAAGTAGTTGAATCAGAACTATTACCTGAAAATTTTGGTAGAAACTTTTGAAACAAAAAGAAAAGGACTACCATTACTACCAATACTATCAATAGTTTTGAGAAAGTTGTTAATCTTGTGGACATAATAATATTTTTAAATTATTTGAATAATATTTTTATACTTGTTTTTAGACTTTCCCCAATGATGTAAGTCACTTAATTACAAATACAATTTAGGGTAATCGAACAAATATACAATAATTGGAAATAAAAATATAAGTATTTAGTCGAAAATTTTATTATGGGGCAGAAGAGATTATCATTAGAATCTATTGATTTCAGGCTTAGAATTATTTATTTTCAATTTATTCATAGCTATCAAAGAAGCCTTTTGTTCTGCGGATTTCTTGTTATATGCTTCGGATTCGCATATTTTTTTATTGTCAATCATCAATGCTATTCTAAAAAAGTCTCTGCCGTTTATTTTCTCCTTTTCATGAAGTGAATAATCTATACTTTTCCCATTTTTTTGTGCCCATTCGAGCAATTGGCTTTTGTAGTTATCATCATGATTTTCCAGAGCCTTTATATCTATTTGATTTCGGAGTATATTTTTGATAATAAATCTTTGGGTTTTCTTATGTCCTATATCCAAATATATTGCTCCCACTAGGGCTTCAAGAGCATTGCCTGCCATCGATCTACTCACTCTACCAACTGCATACTCAGCTAATATTTTATCGAGTCCCATTTTTTGGGATACTTCATTTAGAGTTTTTCTCTTAACTATTTTAGATCTCATTTTTGTAAGAAATCCTTCGTTTTGCAGAGGGTATTTCTTAAATAAATACTCAGCTACCACTACACCTAACACAGCATCTCCCAGATACTCCAACCTTTCATTCGTAAACTTGTATTTACTGTTGCTTTCTTGATAAGATTTGTGCAGAAAAGCCAATTCGTATAAATACAATTTCTTCGGTATAAACCCAAGAATATCGTATAGTTTATACGCCAATTGTTTATTTTTTGAAAAATAAAGATTATACCTTTTCCTAATATATCCACCCACTATTTACTCACTATATTTTTTTATTACAATAGAAGAATTATGCCCACCAAAACCAAATGTATTACTCAAAGCAATCTCCACATTTCTTTTCTGAGGCACATTGAATGTCAAATTCAATTTTGAATCTATCTTTGGGTCATCTTCAAAATGATTTATCGTTGGTGGTATCAGGGAATCATTGATAGCAAAAATAGAAGCTATTGCTTCAACTGCTCCTGCTGCACCTAACAAATGTCCTGTCATAGATTTGGTAGAGCTTATATTCATTTTATATGCATGATCCTTGAAAAGTTTTTTAATTGCCAAGGTCTCTGCTAAATCGCCTAAAGGAGTTGCTGTACCATGCACATTGATATAATCGACATCGGTAATATCTATATTTGCATCTGCAATAGCTGTTTTCATCACCTGCATAGCACCATTACCCTCAGGATGTGGAGCAGTGATATGATATGCATCAGCAGACATTGCTGAACCAATAATTTCAGCGTGTATTTTTGCTCCTCTTTTTTTAGCGTGTTCGTATTCTTCCAATATCAAGACACCTGAACCTTCTCCCAACACAAAACCATCTCTTCCTAGATCAAATGGTCTTGAAGCGGTTTTGGGATCATCATTTCTTTGTGACAAAGCTTTCATGGAGCTAAAACCACCAATTGCAGTACGTGTAACCGCTGCTTCCGACCCTCCTGAAATCATAATATCCGCTTTACCAAACCGTATATAATCAAATGAATTGGCTATTGCCATAGATGCAGATGCACATGCGGCAACAGTAGCATAATTAATTCCTGTAAATCCATATTTTATAGAAATGTGCCCTGGCACTATATCAGGGATTAATTTTGGAATAAGAAACGGACTGAATTTTGGTCCCGCTCCTCTAAGAACATCTTTTGTGACCTCTTTTTCAAATGTATCAAAACCACCAATACCACTTCCCATTATCACTCCTGCTCTTGTCAAGTCAATTTTCTCTAGATCAAGCCCGGAATCTTGCATTGCTTCTTCAGCCGCAACAAGCGCATATTGCGAAAATGGATCCAATTTTCTCCAGACTTTACGATCCAAATAATCTTCCGGATTAAAGTTTTTCAACTCACAAGCAAACTTTGTTTTAAATTCGGATATATCAAAATAAGTAATGAAATCGGCTCCTGATACACCATTAAAAAGGCTTTCTTTATATTCTTTTATATTGTTACCTATGGGTGTCAAGACTCCTATTCCTGTAACTACTACTCTTCTCATACTTTTTGTTTTGAGGAACAAAAATAGTATTTTTTCTATTTTTAGCCGAGTTTTTTTAAGTTTATTTGAGATATTAAAATTTCTTTTGTATCTTGCTGAACGATTTTTTTAGAAAATATTTAAAAAGACTGAAATGGAAAACAATAATGACATTTATGAAAAAAGAATTTGGTTAAATGAATATTCACCGGGAATTCCCGCAAACATTGATACAAATGAATATCCAACTGTACTTGGATTTATAAATGAGCAATTAAAAAAATATGCAGACTCTCCCGGGTATTACAATATGGGAAAATGGCTTACATTTAAGCAAGTAGATACTTATTCTGATAACCTTGCAGCATATCTTCATTATAGAGGTTTGAAACCCGGAGATAAAGTTGCGATTATGATGCCAAATATACTACAATCAGTAATTTCGATTTTCGGCGTAATAAAAGCAGGTTTGGTCGTAGTGAATACTAATCCACTATATACACCACGGGAAATGAAACATCAATTTACTGATTCCGGAGCAAAAGCTATCATTATAGCAGATATGTTTGCTGCTAATCTTGAAAAAATAATAGGAGATACAAATATCGATGTTGTCATCACAACAAGTCTTGGAGATATGCTTGGTGGTTTGAAAGGTGGAATGGTGAATTTTATTGTTAAGAATGTCAAGAAAATGGTATCTAAATACAATTTACCAAATTCAGTAAAATTCAAAACAGCATTGAAAGAGGGGAAGAATAAATCTATTAAGGAGTTTTCTCAAGACCCCGATGATTTTATCTTTCTACAATATACGGGAGGTACTACCGGTGTATCAAAAGGAGCGATGCTCACAAATAAAAATATCGTCGCAAATATGCTCCAGATTAAGTACATAATGCAAGGCACTTTGAAAGAAGAAGAAGAAATAATATTAACCGCACTTCCACTATATCATATATTTGCATTGACAGTTAATCTTATGGCTATGTTAGCTCTTGGCGTAAAAAATGTTTTGGTCACAAATGCCAGAGATTTGGATTCTGTTGTTAAGGAATTTAAAACTCATAAGATATCGGTTTTTTCCGGTGTAAACACACTTTTTAATGCATTATTGAACAATAAAGGATTTCAAGAACTCGATTTTTCTCCATTTAAAATAGTAGTGGCAGGCGGAATGGCATTGCAAGATGTCGTTGCCAATAAATGGAAAGATTTGACAGGATTGGCAATCGCTGAAGGATATGGATTGACAGAAAGCTCTCCGGTGGCATCGGTTAATCCAGTGGATGGAAATGCAAAAATAGGAACAATAGGAATCCCCGTACCATCTACTTATATGAAGATTGTAAATGATAAAGGCGAAGCCGTCCCAGTAGGAGAACCGGGAGAGATTTTGATAAAAGGTCCTCAGGTAATGAAAGGCTATTACAATAGACAAGATGAAACAGATAAAGTATTAAAAGATGGTTGGCTTTCTACCGGAGATATTGGTAAAATGTTTCCTGATGGATTTTTTAAGATAGTTGACAGGATGAAAGATATGATTTTGGTTTCAGGCTTCAATGTATATCCCAATGAAATAGAAGAAGTAGTTGCATCCCATCCAAAAGTATTGGAAGCAGCTGCTATCGGGGTGCCAAATGAAAAATCAGGAGAAGTCGTGAAAATATTTGTTGTCAAAAAAGACAAATCACTTAAAGAAAAAGAACTGATCGACTTTTGCAGAAAAAACCTTACTGCATATAAAGTTCCTAAAGAAGTAGAATTCAGAAAAGAACTTCCTAAATCTAATGTCGGTAAGATCCTAAGAAGATTGCTAAGAGAAGATAAGTAGGGATTTTCTAATACAGTTGCTTTGTAGATATAAAGTAGACAAAATCAGTAAGAAGTATTGTTATTATTGCCATTAATAACCATTAATTCTGGCTAGATGCGTATGTAAATGGTTAAATGCTAATAAATTGCTACATTTTTTAAAAAATATGGAATAAATGAATATATTTGTTCCGTATATAAGTAAGTTAGCCACAAGCAAAACAAAATGTTTAAAGGAATTTTCAGAAATAGAAATACAAAACCTTCTAAAATCGAAACTTGGAAGAAGTTTAACCTATTTGAATTGTTTAATGACCTTGACAAAGCGGAGAAGATATTATCTGTATTGAGCGGAGAATATTCTGAAAATTTTACAGACTTGGAGGAATTTTACAAGGAATTTGTTGAGGAATTAAACGATCTGAAATACCAAAACGTCCCTGACTTTGAACGGATTTGTATTTGGTTCGGACCTAGTTCGGCTTGGGATGAATTTGTTGGAACAAACGGAATGGAATTGGCAAATCTAATTTATAATAGAGCCAATAAATGGAATAAAGCTAATTTCTAATGGGAAAAACGAAGAACTTAAATGGAACACCTGGGAATTTAGCAGTGAGCTATTTGAGTACGCTCGGATATTATGATGGCGGTTATATGGCAGACTGGCTCAATTTTATTGCTCGTGAGAAAAGTATAATGAAAATTGAAATTGATATTCTAAATGATAAAATCGAACCTAAAGAAGCAGATATAGAACCATTAAAAGCGGATTTGAAAAGGTTGAGAGGAATTCTTAAAAAGGACTTATCAAATAGCGGATTTGATATGGACTTCATAAAAAAGGCAGTAATGGAATTTGAAATTCCAATTGACAATTTGAGAATTAAAAACACAGTTTATTGTTATCCATTCATTGTGGACGAAAACGGAAAAATCTACAAACCGAAAAAGCGAATTATTGAAACCGCTTACGAAGTTGACTTTAATCCAATTAACGAAATGAGAATGAAAGCTGAACGTATAAAAAAGAATTGGATTGAGAAAATTAAAGAAATGTTGAATTAAAAAAGCAAGTGGCTAACAAGCCGTATAACGAGCATATCCGACTATCGTCAGGATACGCCGTATTCTATGACATAACCAAATAATGTTAATAATAGTTTTTAAAAAGAATTA
>JALVAD010000375.1 GCA_027011385.1 Saprospiraceae bacterium
GTAGTCTCCATCGCATTGAATTAAATAAGGAGTAATATCTCCTTTAAAATAATAACTGAAAAAAGTTTTTCCTTCATATTCACTTTTATATGTATTCTTTTTGAACGGAATATTACTCACTTTAATAGCAAATCTATCAGTATAAGTCTCTTTTTCCGAACCATAAATTCCAATATTATTTTCATCAAATTGAAATCCGGTTAAGTTTTCTGAACCATCAAATATCAATTTAAGTTCCTTTTTATCATTTACCTCTGAACTACGTTGTAGACCGCCACCTTTTTTATTAGAATAACTGGTAAATTCAGCAAATATCTGGGTGCTCGAAGAGGTAATCTTATGGTATTCAAGAGCTTCTCCATTTTGGTATTCCCCTATATTATAAAACCCTTTTCTTGTAAAAGACGACAGGAGTTTTTCTCCTTCAGTTGTTGTTACATTTCCATCAATTAAAAATGATATTTCATCAATTTCTCTGCCAGCAAATGAAATTGTTTCCGTTTTAGGTTTATTATCTGAACGAACAGATATCCCTCCAAATTCAATATCAACAATTCCATCTACCCCTTCCGTATTTAATTCATTTGAATCAACGATTAAGGGCAATGTTACCAACGCTTCAGCTTCTGCCAAAACCATATTTTTATTGGCATCTTTAAGGATTACTTTTAGTGGATATTTTTCTTTTTTATCGCTTTCCTTATAGCGATGGCTGATTTTTTGTTTTGCTTCTCCTTTGGAGACTGCAACAAAGTCATGAATTCCTTTTTCACTACCATCATTATAATCCCATTCAAATAGTACTTTTTTAATCTCTTTTGGAATATTCTTTGCCGTTATCGTAAAATAATTTGCTTCTCTTGGTCTAACATCAGATAACTCAGGCGGGTCTATTTCTAAAATGATACCCGCATCACTTACAACAACTTCTGCATTGCCATTTGTCGATGAGCCTTGTGTTGTTGTGATACAAACTAAGTCACCAACATTTACATTCAGTAGTTTAGAGGTGTTTTTTGTGAAAATAGAAGTAACAGGTTTTAGAGATGAGGGATTTCTTAGGTTCTTTGAAATAATAAAAACATCTACAACACTGCCGGGAGATTTTTTATTGACTTTGATCAAGATTGGTTTCTTATCAAGAAAACTAAAATCGAAATCGGGTTCAATACTATCTTTTTCTTTTTCAGTTATTTCAATAGCCCAAAGCTTTGAGGTGTAATGGTCAGGCATATTAAAGGTATGGTTGACTTCTTTTCCGCTACCCAATTCCAGTTTATTTTCTTTTATGGCGATGGAATTTTTACTTATTCCAAATGAAGCAATAGGAAATTTATGCAACGCTCCATCTTTAGAAAACACCATCCAATTAGCGAATTTTCGATAAGCATCATCCATTGAGCTTTTTTGATTTTCCGACCAATAGTTTTCAAGGCTTGTAATTGATAAATGATAATCTGATGCATCATTCTCTATCATCTTCTTTAAAACAGCACCATTATCAACGAGATATTTTATCCATACTGATGTTTTATACTCATATGGTGAATCACCCCAGCCATGACCTGCTTTACTTCCCTTGCTATCAATTGAAAAATTGAGATAATTCGAGCCTATACCGTTCGTCATCTCTTTAGAATAATGAGGCCAAGCAATGTCATGTGCGGCATATTCGGCTGTAGCCTCCAACCACCATTGCCTGTAAGGACTTGTGGTTGGTGCAAGCCCTAGTTTTCCATAATACTCTCTTTGAATCACATGAAACAGTTCATGTGCCGTAGTCTTTTTTACCTCACTCGGTTCTAAAACAAGGGATAGAGGTATATGTATCCTTTCAAATATTTTCTCATAATATGGATCTCCACTTAGCTGTGCCATATATGAATCCAATTTGACAATAATAGTTTTTTGATAGCTTTTAAACCAGGATTTCTTTTTACCTGCCGGATTTTTATATTTATATTTCTTTGTATACATTGACAACCCTTTTTCTAAAAAATAGCCCATATCTTGTATATAGCGTGGATGATTCTTATCGTATTTTATACCTGAACCACTATATAGATTTTTCCATTCTCGATCCCCAAGTACCACCTTATTATTTATCTCCTTTTTTGAATAAAGAATACGAAAATTCTTTTCAGGGGTTAGATATGCATCATTTAATAATATTTCTCCAGCATCTGTTACCTGTTTAATAGCCTTTACCACCTCTGCTATTATTACCCATTCAAATAGTGTAAAGTGGTCTGCCAGAGCGGATACCTTATGGTTTTTTGTATCTACAGATACCGGTAAGTTAATCCATATACCTCGTTCTTCGTCCCAACGCAATGCTGCTAATTGTTCTTCAGGACTACTATGAGGATCTAAATCATCCGGATTATATGAAACACTTATATCTACAGGTTTTAAAGGTTGTTTACCATTATCTAAGGTAACATCGAATATTGCCAATGGAGTGGCTCCTTTAAATTCAATAGACTGATCAACTGATACTATGCTAATTGTTAAAGATTGATTTTTTGTAGTAAAATTAGGTGGAACTGTTACAATGATATCATCAGAATGAGCAAAAACTTGCTTTTTAGAGATAGGAATCACATGAAAAGTTTCGGTTTTAGTAAGAATGGGATTTGCTTCTCTCACTTCAACAGGCATTTCATTTTTTTGTGTTATTTTTTTCCTATTGTTATTGTCTGTGGCATCGCCAATAAAATAAAGAGCAATAATCCCCAAAACTGCAATTATAAAAACCCATAACACTGCCTTGCCTAATGTGCGAATAATACCTCCTTTTTTCTTGCTTTTTGATTGAACAGATTTTGCTTGAACATCATTAAGAGGTTCTTTTTTTAGAGATGGTTTTTGAACTTCCTTTTCTTCAATAATAGGTTTTTTTATTGGTGTTCCACAATTTCCACAAAATTTTGAACCTTCGGAAATTTTTGCACCACAGTTTGCACAATAATTAGATATCATAAGCCAGCACTTATTTTATTAAATAAATACAAATTTATCTAATAAAAGAATATCTGTCAATGACGCATTTGTGTCATTTTTACACTAGCCCTTCTCTAATCGCTTTTACTACTGCTTGTGATTTGCTGTGAACCTGTAGTTTTTCATATATATGCCGGATATGATTTCTAACCGTTTGAATACTTATAAACAATTTTTTTGAAATTGAAATATTGCTTAATCCTTCAACTAAAAGGTTTAGTATTTCAATTTCTCTTTTTGTTAAAGAAAAACTTTCGTTATTTTTAGGGATATATTTTTTGAATAGCATTAAAACTTTTTTAGCTATACTAGGTGTCATTGGGCTGCCTCCATTTATACATTCTTTTAAGGAAGCCAATATTTGAATTGGTGGAGTTTTTTTCAATAAATATCCGTCAGCACCAGACAAAATAGCTTCCATAATTGTATTATCATCATCTAAAATGGTAAGCATTATTATTTTAAGACCGGGAAATTTCTTTTTTATCAGGGGAATAGCTTCGATACCGGACATATTGGGTAAATTTATATCCAATAACAACAACTCTTCATCTCCGGAAAGATATTTAATACCATCCTCTGCACTGATAAATGTGTCTATGCACGTAAAACCCTCTGAAGCATCAAGTAGAGATGACAATCCTTTGCGAAAGTCCTGATGATCTTCTATAATCGATACATTTATCATACAATTTACTTTTTGATAAGGGCGTGTTTCATTTTTTCATTTTTCCAACCCTTTGCCTCCTGTTGAAATACTTCGTAGATTTCACAGGATAAATCTAACTCCTAAAGGAGAACCAACCCACAATGCAAATAAATTAAATACACATTTTGATAATGCAAAGTTCTGTTTTAATTATATTTTATGCAATGACGCAAATGTGTTATTTTTTTATATTATTTAGGCCTCACCTCAATCCTCCCTTACAAGGGAGGAAGTTGCAACTCCCAAAAGCTCCACTTTTTCTAAAAGACTTATCAATCTTGAAAAATCAGTTCATATAATGTTCCTTCTCCAATAATGGACGTGATTTTAAAATCAGCTTTAATATCTTCTGCTCTTTTACTCATATTGGTTAATCCATGACCTTTCCCTTTCATTTTTTTGTAGTCAAAACCAATTCCATCATCTTTGATAATAATTTTGATGTTTTTATTCTCGTCTTCAATATCAATATTTACATTTTTAGCTTCCGCATGTTTCAAAATATTGTTTAATGCCTCCTTTAAGATTAAATAAATATTTTGTTTGATTACCGGTTTCAATAACAAATTTTCTAATTTAGTATTGCAACTTATATTAAATTCAATGTTTTTTTCCTGAAATAATTTTGAGAAATTATTATTAATCCTAGTAATTAAATTTGATAATTTTTCAGGGCTAGCTTTGATAGTCCATATCAAATCGGTTATGGAGGCAGCAGCATCGCTCACAAGTGATTCTGACTTTTGGAGCAATTCATTTATTTTTCCTTCTTTATCAGTGATTTTATACCTTATCAGAGTCAAATATATGCCTATAGAACTTATGGTTGATGCCAGATTATCATGTAGATCCCTTGATAATTTTTCCCGTATTTTTTCTTGTTCAACCAAAGCTAATTGTTTTGTTCGATTTCGCTCAAAAAACAGATTGATTAAAAGTACCAAGCCGATAATACTAACAAAAGGCAATAGGGTTGAAAATAAAAAATTGTAATATTCCAAATTGTAATACTGTACAAAATATAAGAGCAAAAGCAATGCAGATACTACAAATGAAAATAGTTTTGTCCAATTATATCTCTTAATTCCACGTAAAAACGTGAATAAAATAAACATAATTATAAAAACCCATTTTATCAATTCGTATAGTTCGTGTGGGTCAAATATTCTTCTTTTTAACAGATTTCTGAATAGAATCAGATGCTTTTTGATTCCTTCAATATCTGAAACGCGAAGAGTTGAATTCGCTTGAAGATGTTTGATCTTTTTGATCATTCCCGTGGGAAAAACTATTTTTATATCAACAAATTTATTATCCAAAATAGGAATTGTCTGAACCAAATCATTCATTGAAGCATATCCTGATCCTGCGGTTATTTGCCTAAAATCAATCAATGTGGATAGATTGTCCATACCACCGTCTTTATAGGTATAAATTTTGGAGCCGATTCCACTTCTATTGTTCAAAACGCCTTCAATTTGCAGCTTAATATACCTGTTATTGTTGAGTTGGTTGATTAAAAGCAAACTGCTTTCCCCGACATAATTTGCCACATATATATCCAAGTCTCCATCATTGTCGAAATCAGCATAAGCAGATCCGGTGCTATAACCTAAAATATCAGTATTGTATTTTGATGAAGCGATTGTAAACTTACCTTTTTCATTTTTGTAAAATACATTTTCTCCTACGTTGGATAAATAAATATCCTTGTAGCCATCACCTTCAAAATCAGCTATTAATACGCCATTGGTTTTGAATGAATCCCGCTCCAATAATTCTTTTGTTTTATCCTCAAAAATACCGACGCCTGTATTGATATATAAATTGTTCGACGATTTGCGATTAGCAACAAATAAATCCAAATCGGCATCATTGTCAATATCCGCAAATACCACACCATTGCTTTTGGTGTAAAACTCTCCCTGCACCTTTGCTTTTCGGGTTATATCCTGAAAATAAAGTTTTCCTTCTTCAATAAAAAGATTTTTGTACAATTTATTTTCTCCATACCAATTAGTAACATACAAGTCAATGTCCCCATCATTATCAATATCTCCGAATGTACATCCCATACCACCGTAATGAGTGTTTAGTCCGCATTGTTTTGTCATTTCAGAAAATATACCAGCACCATTGTTGAGATACATTCGATTTGAAGAGTATTCGTTGGCAATAAACAAATCCAAATCACCGTCATTGTCAACATCACCGAAGATGCAAGCATTTGTTCTATCATTATCATTACCAATACCAAGAGAAATTGCAGAATAATCTATAAAGCTATTATTATGCATAAATTTATACACATTGTTTCTCCCGTTAAGGGAAGAAACATATAGATCGATATCACCATCATTGTCAATGTCTCCTGCACATACTCCAAGATTCAATTCTTGATTTTTTTTATCTTCTGTGCTTGTAAAACCATAATTGTCATATTCATTATTGAAATAATTATCCCCATTATTTATATAGAGATTATTTTTTTCAAATAGTCCACAAGTAAAAATATCAACTAAACCGTCATTGTTGAAATCAGCTGCAACTGTACCATATTCATCATCTATCAGTTTTGCATAAGATCTTAGTTTTTCTATTTTAAATCCTTTCCAATATGGAGGTTTATATTTCTTTTCTTCTTTGTCCACATACTTCAATATAGCACCATTGTCGCCTATTATCCAACCGGATTCCAGACCAATCATACATATAGAACTCAGATTTTCTTTAGTATGTGAGTTATTTCGTGTCCATTTACCATTGAGATAATGCAATATCAATCCATTGTCTCCAATGGCAAAGACTTCTTGGTCATTAATCACGGAAAATGATTTGATTTTACCTAAGTCCTTGTTTATTGTAATTTTTTGAATGGTGTCCGATACTACTTTCCCCCAAAAATCATTGCCTGTAATATATATTTCATCATTGTGCATTTTTATATTGTAAATAGGCACACTGAAATTGATTTGTTTCCAATCACTTTGATACTTGAAAAGTGTATGATCATCAGAAAGTACCCAAAATATTGAATCTTTGTCTATAAAGACAGAAATCACATTAGTATTTATTACAGGTGGTAAAAACTTCCATTTATTATTATTAAAAACCGC
The DNA here is from genome assembly GCA_027011385.1 of Saprospiraceae bacterium. Lineage (GTDB taxonomy): Bacteria > Bacteroidota > Bacteroidia > Chitinophagales > Saprospiraceae > JADJGA01. The sequence goes on from JALVAD010000375.1 coordinate 6,829, forward strand.
TATTTCTCCTGTGCCACCAATCGCACCAAATGATTCATTTTTGAAATACATTGAAAAGATATTATTGACAATCGGATGATATATTTTATTCCAATTTTCTCCATTCCAGTGATACAATTCCGATTCCTGATATAAGTTGGTAGAATAAGCAAATATGGAATTTGTATCAATTGCAAAAACAGAAGCTATTTTTACCGGTGGCTGCTTCTTCATTTCAATCCATTTAGTATCTTTCAGTATCAAAATCTGTTTTCCTGCTGCGACACCGGTTTTATGAGAAAATATATAAATACTTTGTAGATCAGAATAGATTGGAGAAGCTGTTTGTACCCATTTTTTTCCGTATGATTGAGAAAAAAGTTTAACGATTGAAAAAAGCAAAAGGATACTTATTAAGAAAAATGTTTTCTTAATAAAAAATAATGAAATATTTCTGTTAGTTATCATTTGGCATTGAATACTGAAACCAAATAAAATATCACTGTAATATTAACCAATAAATATTTCATAGCAAAGAAAAATGAAGGTGCATTTCATTTTTTCGTTTTTTGCAACACAGCCCTCTAACTCCCCGTTTCTTCGTAAACTACGAAACCGGGAGAACCTCAACACGCATTTCTCTCTGCAATTCCCCTGATAAGCGAGTGTCTCTGACCTCGCTTCTTGCAAAAATGCACTACTCCTGTGCTGATGCACTGGTTCTTTCACTATCAAGTGAGATTTACTCACTTGATTTTTGATAAAAT